>NZ_JAFAVV010000543.1 GCF_019242285.1 Bradyrhizobium sp. | reverse complement strand
GCTTGAACGGCGCGGTGACGCCCTTGACCTCGGCGCCCCCGAGCGCGGTCAGGAGCTGCAGGGCCTGCTCCGGGCCCGGCCGTTGCGCCGGGTTCGTGAACTGCGACGACACGCGCAAGAGGTTTGCGATGTCGAGGGACTTCAGCGCGAAATGCCCAACCTGAAACGGCTCTTTCGACGTCGTGGCCTGAAGGCCGTCGATCGCGAAGTCGCCCTTTCCGCCGTCCAGGCTGTAGCGGATCGCGGCCAGTTTGAACGGCCCCTCCGGCGTGTCCACCGACATTCCACGCATCTCGGCGTTGCCGATCCGAAGGCCTTCGTAGATCGCCGCGACCTTGTCGATGAGTTCGCGCGCCTGCTCCGGAGTCGGCGTGGTGCCGGGTTGCGGCATCACGGCCAGGATTGCGGGGATCTGCAGCCGAGACGGTCGCAGCCCGACATCCTCGATGCTCATCCCCTCAATGCGCATGTGCGGACCTGCGACCGCGCTGAACTCGTAGGGGCCGGTCGAAACCTGGCGATAGGCGCGGTGGTATTGGTCATCGCCGGCCTTCTGGGGATCGAGGACGGCGGCAAGTGCCGTGGAATCGACATCATGCGACTCGATGTTGGCGACGTGGCCGGTGAGCTTTTCGGTCTTTCCGGCCTGCTGCATGGTGAGATTGAAAGTCATGTCGGCGAGCTTCATGGCGGCGATCTTGCCGTCCTTGATGTTCTCCATTGCGAAATCCGAATAGGTGAAATCGCCGGCCGCTCCTGCGGCGCCGTTGAAGTCGAGAGAGCCGGTCAGGTTCGGGATCGACACCTGTGACGCATTGACCTCCGCAAACTGCTCGAGCAGGGACCGGTAGACGTCAATGAGCGACGATGACGTCTGCTGCCTCGGGCTGCTCGGACCGGAATAGGCGTTGACGGTGATTTTCGGTGCCTTGTAGCTGATGTGCCCGTTTGCCGGCGCCGCGAGCTGAACGTCGAGCTCCAGGCCGGCCGCCTCGATGCGATCGGCCGAGAAATGCGTCGCGTCCGGCTCGCCGACGCCGGAAGCCGTGACATTGGCGAGCTTGACGCGCACCGGCGGCTGGGTGGCCGATTCGCTCTCGAGGTCGGCGATCGTGACCGTGCGGCTCAGCAGGTCGAACGCCACCTTGCCGTAGCTCGCCTTGCCGCCCTTGCCGCGGAGCTGCTCGAACGACGCGTCGAGCTGAGCCGCGATTCGCTGCTGGGTGTAGAACTGGAAGCCGAAGAAGCCGGCCGCCGCGACGATGATGACGGCGGCGAGGCCGATCAGGATCTTTTTCATTCGGTTACTCCGGATGCGGGGCGCGGTGCCGATTTAAGGAGGAATGATGGGAGGAGACGGGCAGGTGGATGACGTCAATTTCCGCCGGCGAGAGGGCCATCACGGGGTTGCGATCACACGTAGCATCCAATCCATTGCACGTGCGTCACCTCCGATTGAGGTGCGGGAAACTGGATTCTGAAATGTGACCTCCAGGCGAAACGACGGAGCCGGAAACCCGCGAGCGTGTCGTCCCATTCCCGAGACCGCCATTCCGCGGCACTGCACTACCACTCGCAGCTGCCGCCCGGCAAGCGCGAGTTCCGGCCGTGGGCGAACGGGCGATCTCGCGCCGACCTATTTCGGCCGGAGCCAAGGAAAACAGGGTTGCGTAAACCTAGATTCACAACCGCCGGAGCCATTATCACGATCCGAGCTGCACACTGGTCGGGCGGCCCTTGGCGGCTTCGAGGGTCGGTTTGGTGTCGACTGCCGCCACGATCCATCTTCGGAACGCGTGCATCGCATCCGTCTCGACCTTCGATTTCAGCGATGTCAGCCAGTAATCGCCCATCGCGACAGTGACGTCGAACGGCAGCACCAGGCGGCCCGCCGCCAATTCCCGTGTGAACATTGCGACGGGCAGCAGCGCGACGCCTGCGCCTTGCGCGGCGGCTTCCGCCATCGTGATCGAGGAATCGAACATCGCACCCTTGATCGACGGGCATGCGATGCCGGCAGAGGTGAACCATCGCGGCCATTCGTCGGCGCGGTAGGAGCGCAGCAATGTCTCCTCCGCGAGATCATGCGGGCGGTTGAGACGCTTTGCGATCTGCGGCGCACACACCGCCGACAAGGGTGCCGCCAGGAGGTAAACCGCATCGGTGCTGCGCCACAAGCCGTCGCCATAGCGGACGGCGAAGTCGAGGCCTTCGCCGGCGAGATCGACGCGGTTGTTGTTGGTTTGGATGCGCACATCGACGAACGGATGCAGCGCTGCGAAGTCCGGCAGCCGCGACAACAGCCAGCCCGTCGCGAACGTGCCGACGACGCCGACGCTGACGACGCCGCGAAAATGGCCGGGCTCGAACCGTTCGAGCGTCATGCGCATGCGGTCGAAGGATTCGGCAATCGCCGGAAACAGCGCCTGTCCCTCGTCGGTCAGCGCGAGACCGCGCGGCAGGCGGCGAAACAGCGTCACGCCCAATCGCTCCTCGAGCCTCTTCGTCTGGTGGCTGACCGCGGCCTGACTGACGCGCAGCTCCATGCCCGCCTTGGTGAAGCTGAGATGCCGTGCCGAGGCTTCGAAGGCGCGCAATGCGTTGAGCGGCAAATGAGGCTTGAAAAAATGAGGCTTGGAAGAACGAGGCTTGGACGAACGAGGCTTGGACGAATGAGGTTTGGACATGCCGCGTACCCTAATTTTTTTGGGATCAATCCTTACAATTTGTCGTCTGTGCGCGCCAGACCCACTGAATTAGTAGGGGCTCCGCAGCAAACTGCTCGCGCTCGACTGATGGACGGCTTCACGCCGCGGCGAGAAGATAAGGAGCTGACCTATGAGGCTCGTTGGACCGATCGCCCCCCTTACGCGCCGTGCGGCGCTCCGACTGTCGATCGGCAGCATTGCGCTGATAGCCTGCGGGCGGAGCCTGACGGCGGGTTCGACCGAACGCAACGACCTCGAAGCCGTCTTCAAGGAGCACGGTGTCGCGGGAACCTTCGTGCTCTACGACGTCGCGGGCGATTCCCTCACCCTCGTCAATCCGGTGCGAGCGCAGACACGCCTCGTTCCGGCCTCGACCTTCAAGATCGCCAATACCATCATCGCGTTGGAGACCGGCATCGTGAAGGACGAGAACGAGATCATCCCCTATGGCGGCAAGCCGCAACCGTTCAAACAATGGGAGAAGGACATGTCGATGCGCGAGGCGATCGCGCTGTCCGCCATCCCGATCTACCAGGAGATCGCCCGCCGCGTCGGGTTGGCGCGCTATCACGATTGGCTCGCACGCCTCGACTATGGCAACCGGCAGACCGGCGAGAGCGTCGACACCTTCTGGCTCGACGGTCCGCTGGAGACCAGCGCGGTCGAGCAGGTCCGCTTCGTTGCGCGGCTGGCGCAGCAGAAGCTCGATGCGTCGTCGCGCGCACAATCGATCACGCGCGACATCATTCGGCTCGAAAGCAAGGACGGCAAGACGCTCTATGGCAAGACCGGATGGCGCTTCTCCAGTACGCCGAATCTCGGCTGGTGGACCGGCTGGGTCGAGCATGACGGAAAGATCTTTGCCTTCTCACTGAACATCGACATGCCCGGCGCTGCAACGGACGTGCCGAAGCGCGTCGCAATCGGCAAGGCGATGTTGTCGAAGCTTGCAGTGCTCTGAACGAACGCGGTCAAGCAATGACTGGCGAAGATGTCGCGCAAGCTGTGCACTGGTTGGCGAGCGTTGCGCTCATGCGTCGATTCGTGATTTGCCAACCCAGCCTCACAACAATAGTTCGGACGATACCGAAGCATCCCATTCCCAATATCCACTAAGCAAAGGGCAAGGTCGCACCGTGCGCAAAGGAACCGAAGCCATGTCTGAACGCGCCAACACCGAAGAGATCCGGATCAAGACCCTTCTCGAAGCCTGGGCGGATGCAGTCCGCCGTCATGATCTTCCGGCGATCCTCGCGCATCATGATCAAGAAATGGTGATGTTCGATCTTCCGCCGCCGCTTCAATGCAGAGGCCTCGAAGCGTACGCCCAGACGTGGGATCTGTTTTTTCGCTACCACAAACCTGGCGCAGGCTTTGACTTCCGAGAACTCGCCATTACTGCGGGTGCGGAGGTCGCCTTCGCGGTGGCCATCATGTGGTGTGGACCCGATTCGTCCAGCAACCCCAAGGACAAGGACGGCTTTCTTTTCAGGCTCACTGTGGGATTGCGAAAAGTCGACGGCAACTGGCGCATTACGCACGAGCATCACTCGGAGCCCGCCACAGATTGATTCCTCCGGCTGATCAGCCGCCAGCCGTGCGTCATTTCCGGCTGCTTCCGCCGAGGCCGTCCGCTGGCTGACGTCCGCTTATGCGCCGTAAGCACCGAGCCGCCCTCGGGGGCAGCCGTTTGACGTGACTGATCCGACTTTCTTCCCGAAGCCGAATCAGGCCGGGGTCCAGCTGTTGCATGCTGGGTGATACTGCAAGGCGATCCGGACGCGAGCGGCTTTCGGCGCCACCGATGATTGGAGCGACACACCGCGCGCGATCACGGACACGTGTGACTCTAACGCGCAGTTGTGCTCGCGCGTCGTGCACCAAACGCGCCGCGTCACCTCGGTGACAAGTCGAAGCACTAGAGTGCCTCTCTCTCGAATTCTGAGTGCGAGGATTTTCGATATGCGCGGAATGTTGCCGCCGGGCGAAGCCCGGATGCGGGCATGTGTCATGCGGATCCACGACCGCGGGCGGTGGACATACCGGGACTGGCTCAGGTCGCGCTTGCTGTGGAAATTCTTTCCCTGGTACGCGCGCGAGATGCGCTATCGCGGAAATTTCTGCGTCGGACCGGGCTGCATGTACTGGTTCTGGGAGGACCCGGACAAGAAGGAGCGCGGCTATTGTGCCGCGGCGGTGTCGCGCACGCTGAACATGATGTGGGCGATGGAAATGGAGGAGGACGAGACGACAGACGAAGCCCGGCAAGCGCGAGGCCCAGGCGATCGCTCCGCCCCCAAACAAGCGTAACACGGCTCGATATGTCGGATCGCCCTCGATAGCCATGGCGTGTTCGGTGTTTGCACGTTCGCGCACGACCTGCCCGACGGGCAGTTTTTGCATGCACACCATGCGCGGATCAGTGCTTGTCGCGTCGGGCAAATCAGAACGATTCTCTCGCGCATCCCGCCCCGATGAAGAGGGACGTTTCGGCCGATCGTCACGATACGTGGGGCGGGGATGCGATGGACGCGGAAGGCATGCGAGACGAGCGTGACCTTACGCGGACGGCAAAGCCGTGTGGTCCTGGCGCCGCGACGCTGGCGTCAAGTTCGCGATGATGCTTCGCATCACGCGGGCGACGGGGGCAAGACAGCCCGTTCCCCGGGGAGAGCACGGAGGACACTGTTAAAACCATCGCGCAGGGAAGGCCGGTTGATCCGTCCGTACCTGTGGTTCTGCCGCGTGCTACCTTTGCTGCACGCGGACCGCGGGTGCGATGGGCATCCGGTCTTCCCTGCGCCCTCTTCGATTTTCGAGGGCCGCCAAGTTGTTCGCTGCACCCGGGCGTGAACGCGTCGCGGGACCGCGGACCTGCGCTCACCTCAAAGTGGTACCATTTGAATGACGCCAGTGCGCCGATTTCGTCGCTCGCTATTCCCGGAGCTGTTGATCCGAGCCGTCTCGGATATTGCGTGAAGGCACCTGTGCATGCTTCACATGCGTCTTCGATCCGGCGGAGCTCATTCGAGCCTGACGAAATCAGGATTTTCCGGCCGGCAGGATTCGCTGGAGCATGCATGTCGTCCCATTCGGAAGATCTCCATTCCGCGGCTCTGGCCTACCATCGGCTGCCACGGCCGGGCAAACTCGAGATCCAGGCGATCAAGCCGCTGGCGAACCAGCGCGACCTGGCACTGGCCTATTCCCCCGGCGTTGCGGCGGCCTGCACGGAGATCGCCAGGAATCCGGGTGAGGCCGCGGCGCTGACCACACGCGCCAACCTCGTCGCCGTCGTCTCCAACGGCACGGCCGTTCTCGGCCTCGGCAATATCGGGCCGCTGGCCTCCAAGCCCGTGATGGAAGGCAAGGCGGTGCTGTTCAAGAAGTTCGCCGGCATCGACGTGTTCGACATCGAGATCGCCGCCGACACCATCGATCGCGTGGTGGAGACGGTGGCGGCGCTGGAGCCGACCTTCGGCGGCATCAACCTGGAGGACATCAAGGGGCCGGAGTGTTTCGAGATCGAGGCGCGCCTGAAGGAGCGCATGAAGATACCGGTGTTTCACGACGACCAGCACGGCACCGCGATCATCGTCGGCGCCGCCATCACCAATGCGCTGCTGCTGAATGGCAAGAAGCTCTCCGAGGTGAAGATCGTGGCGTCCGGCGCGGGGGCGGCGGCGATCGCCTGCCTCAACCTCCTGGTCTCGCTTGGCGCCAGGCGCGAGAACATCTGGGTCTGCGACATCGAGGGCCTCGTCTACGAAGGCCGCACCACGCTGATGGACCGCTGGAAAGGCGCCTATGCGCAGAACACCGACAAGCGCAAGCTCGCCGACGTGATCGGCGGCGCCGACATCTTCCTGGGCTTGTCGGCGCCGAACGTGCTGAAGCCGGAGATGGTCAAGGAGATGGCGGACCAGCCGCTGGTGATGGCGCTCGCCAATCCGGACCCCGAGATCATGCCCGACGAGGCGCGCGCGGCGCGCCCCGACGCCATGATCTGCACCGGCCGGTCGGACTTCCCGAACCAGGTCAACAACGTCCTTTGCTTCCCGTTCATCTTCCGCGGTGCACTCGATGTCGGCGCCACCGCGATCAACGAGGAGATGAAGCACGCCGCGGTCGACGCGATTGCGCAGCTTGCACGCGATCCGCCGTCGGACGTGGTGGCGCGCGGCTTCGATGCCGGCGAGACCCAGGGATTCGGGCCAGGCTCGCTGATCCCGAGCCCGTTCGATCCGCGGCTGATCCAGCGCATCGCGCCGGCGGTGGCGAAAGCGGCGATGGAGTCCGGCGTCGCGACCCGGCCGATCCGGAATTTCGACGAATATACCGCGCTGCTCGAGCGCTTCGCGTTCCGCTCCGGCCTCGTCATGAAGCCGGTGTTCGCCAAGGCCAAGACCCAGCCGGTGCGCATCATCTACGCCGAGGGCGAGGACGAGCGGGTGCTGCGCGCCACCCAGGTGGTGCTGGAGGAGAAGCTGGCGCGGCCGATCCTGGTCGGGCGCCCGTCGGTGGTGGAGACGCGCATCAAGCGGTTCGGGCTCTCGATCAAGGCCGGGCACGATTTCGACCTGGTCAATCCCGAGGACGATCCGCGTTATCGCTCCTATGTGCAGTCCTATATCGAGGTGGCCGGCCGGCGCGGCGTGACGCCGGACGCAGCCCGCACGGTGGTGCGCACCAACGCCACGGTGATCGCGGCGCTGGCGGTGATCCGCGGCGAGGCGGACGCCATGATCTGCGGCGTGGAGGGCCGCTACATGAGCCACCTGCGCCACGTGCGCGAGATCATCGGCCATCGGCACGGGGTTTCCGATTTCGCCGCGCTGGCGATGATGATCACGAGCAAGGGCGCGTTCTTCATTGCCGACACCGAGGTGCGGCCGAACCCGAGCGCCGACGAGCTCGCCGAGATGGCGGCGCTGGCGGCCAACCATGTGCAGCGCTTCAACCTGAAACCGAAGATCGCTTTCCTGTCGCACTCCGATTTCGGCGGCTATGACACCGACTCCTCGCGCAAGATGCGCCGCGCCACCGCGCTTCTGAAGGAGCATCACCCCGAGCTCGAGGCCGATGGCGAGATGCAGGGCGACACCGCGCTGTCGGAGGCGACGCGCAAGCTGGTGCTGCCGCATTCCGAGCTGGAAGGCGTCGCAAACATTCTGATCATGCCCAATCTCGACGCGGCCAACATTGCCGCCCAGACGGTCAAGATCCTGGCCGACGCGGTGCCGGTCGGACCGATCCTGATCGGGCCTGCGCGTCCGGCGCATATCCTGACGCCGTCGGTGACCGCGCGCGGTGTTCTCAACATGACCGCGGTGGCGGCGGTCGAGGCGCAGGAGCGTGCCGGGCGTCAGCAGCCGAGCCTGTTCAGCTAACATTCATCTGATCGTGACGAACTGCTATCACGCTGTTTGTTCCGGTGGATCGAGGTCGCCGTAAGGTCAAGAAAATGTCGTGGTTCCCTACGCATGTTGTGCGCGCTTGGCCTTACATTTGATCGTTTGAAAAGCGAACGCGGAGCCCCCATAATGCTCTTGCCCCGCGATCTTCGCCCCTAAATCCCATCAGTGAGGCCTGCCATGCCAGCATTCATGACGTTCGGGCGGATTCTGTTCGCCGTGCTTTTCATCTACACGGGGGCATCGAAACTGTTTGCCGTTCAGGCGACCGCGGACAGCATTGCCTCCAAGGTGATCATTCCCGACGTGCTCGCGCCCTATACCGCACAACTGGAAAGCTTGACGGGAATGCCGACCCCGCAGGTGCTGGCCATCGCGGTCGGCGCGTTCGAGGTCATCGCGGGCCTGATGATCGCGCTGAATTTCGGCGCGCGCTTCTTCGCATTTCTCCTCATTCTGTTCGTCTGCGCCGTGACATTCTATTTCCATGATTTCTGGAACCAGCAGCCGCCGGACGCCAAGATGCTGATCGATGCATTGAAGAATCTCTCGCTGGTCGGCGCGCTGTTCATGATCATCGGATACGGCAGAGGACCGAAGGTCGTCGAAGCCGCCTATGGCGACGTGTAGCTGGGGGAAATGCCGGCTTGATGAAGGAAGTCTATGATCCATTGCGGGAAGGACCGGTTGGAGCAGCCTTGCGATCGATCGGGGCAGGGGCCGCCGGCCGGTGGCGGATTTGCGACCTGGCAGGATTGTGTCCGCCCTTGACGACGCGGCCTTCCGGCAATGACTTGGTGACGAGCCGGCGCGCCGGGCTGTTGGCCTTGTAGTAGCCCTCGTAGCAGTTCATTTGGTCTGTTCCAGTGTCTTGTAGGGAAACTCGATATCGATATCGTCCAACTTTCGTGCGAGGTAGACGCGCGGTGTCTCCAACAGGCGATTGCCTTCGAAATCGTAGACGACGACGTCGCGGAGGCGGAGCTCGCGCCGCGTTTCCGCCTCCGAGAAGGCCTCGATCCAGCCGGCGTAGATCAGCCTTTTCTGAAAATCGCGAAGGTGGATATATTCCGCCTCCGGGCCGCCCGAGTTGAAGGTCGCATGCCAGACATCTCCATCGCCGAGCTTTCTCGTGGCTCCGATCGCGCGCAGGAAACGGCCGATGAGGCGGTGCGTGCCGACATAGAGCCATAGCACCGAGAAGAGCACCGACGCCGCGGATACGAAGAGGATGAGCTGCACGGAATGGCCGTCGAGACGCGCTTCGTCGCTCCCCCAACGCAGGATCGGAATGCCGCTGGCAGCAGAGTCGAGCAGGCGATCGAGACCGCAGGCGAGGAGATACGCGACAAGGCCGAAAACGAATGTTCGTTGCAGAACGTGCCATGCGGTGCGGTTGGGGAGCGGTCCATACGCCGCGTCGATGCGTTCCCAGACAAGGCCGGGAAGCAGGATGAGGGTGAGCTGGAGAAAAAGTTGATTCATGGGCATTGGACGGCAGCTACGAATATACCGTCCATGAGAACATATAGGGAACTCATAATCAAGCCGGCTCGCGCCTCATTTTGGGCGGGCCAGCCAGCGGGGGTCGCATCACCGAGTCGGGCGCCGCCAGGGGGTGACGGTGACGTCCGCGGCCCGATCGAGGACCTCCCGCTTGTCGGCCATCAGGCCGTGCGCCGCCAGAATCTGCTGCGGGGAGCGCGCTGGCACGCCGGGAAAGCAAGCTTCGCCGTCAGGCAATCGCACATGCGGCGCCTGCGACAGAAAGAAGGCGTCGTAGCGGTCCATGAACATGTCGAACACGTCGGGCCCGCCGATGATCGCGACGGTTCCCGAAGGAACGCCAGCGAACGCGCAAGCCTGCTCGAAGCTCGCGGCCTGCGGATTCCACAGCGTCGCATTGGGATTGGCGGGATCGCGAGCCAGCGCGGCGGTCCCGTGGGTCAGCACGATCCGCCGGCGCTTCGGCGAGTTCGGCTGGCCCTCATGGGAATGGCGGCCGTGCACGATCAGGTCAGCGCGATCGAGCGCCGCGGTGAAGAACTGCTTGTCGCCCTCGAACTTCAACGTGTCCGGCATCTCGCGGTCGGCATTGGCCAGCATGCCGTCCGCCGAGACGATGACATAGCCTTCGATGCGGAACGCCGCCACGAGGCCTCGGCAAGGTTACTGCGAAACTTCGGTCACGACGCTGGAGACCGGACGCTGGCTGACCGTCGGCAGCTTGGCCTCCTTCATCATGATGTCGTCGTATTGTGGCAGCGACTGCACCGGCGCCTTGGCGCGCATCGCCACCACCTTGAAGCCCTCGGCCTTCAATCGGTGCAGAACTTCCGGCAGCGCCTCGGCCGTATGCTTGTGGAAGTCGTGCATCAGGATGATGCCCTTGCCCTGCTTCTCGAGCTTGCGGAAGATGACGTCGACCACCTGCTTGGCGTTGCGCGCCTTGAAGTCGAAGGAGTCGAGATCGCAGGAGAAGATCGCGACGTTGCGGGTGCCTAGATAGGTGACCATTTCCGGCGGATGCCGCAGATCGGGGAAGCGGAAGAAGGCCGCAGGCGGCACGCCGCCCAGCGCCCATTTCACGGCGCTGATGCCCTTCTCGATCTCTTCCTTGCGCTGGTCGTCGGTCAGCTTCTTGCTGGTGAGGTCGGCATGCGACCAGGTGTGGGTGCCGACGGTGTGGCCGGCGGCATAAACCTGTTTGATGATCTCGGGATAGTAGGTTGCGTGCTTGCCGATCGTGAAGAAGATGCCGGTCGTGCATTCTTCTGCCAGCGCCTTCAGCACCGCCGGGGTGTTTTCCGTCCAGGGGCCGTCGTCGAAGGTCAGCACCACCTCGTGGTCGCGCAGGAAATCCAGCTCCTTGAAATGCTCGAAGCCGAAGCCGGGGCCGCCGGTGGTGTCGATCTCCAGCGTGCGGCCGACGCCGAGTGCATTGGGGTTGTTGCAGGGAGCCCGGGCGGGCTGGACCTGGCCGGATGGGGGCGCCGCGGCGGGCAGCGGCGCCGCAGCCATCCCGGGAGAGGCAGGGGCAGCCCGCAACATGGCCGCGCCCTCGGGCGGCAGAGGCTGGCTCTGCGACCATGCGAGGCCGGGCGCACACAGCGAAACCGCAAAGATCAATCCTGCCGCAACACGCATGTCGTTGTTCCCCTCGATTCTGGTCCGCCGCTTGCGGCTTTCGCTCGTGGTCCCCGAGCCGAATTCTCGCCCCGTTCGATACTAGCTTAGTCAGGCCGCGAGCGCCAAGGCCACGAATGGACAACAACATGGCCGAATTGTCGCGAAGCCGGTTAACGGCGCGCAGTATTTTTTCAGGCCCCGGCAAGCGTGCGCGCGATCGCGGTCTTGATGCGGGTGTCGGTCGGTTCGACCGCGGAGGGGAATACGTCGGCGATATAGCCGTCGCGGCCGATCAGGTATTTGTGGAAATTCCAGCGCGGCAGTTCCTTCGGCCGCGCCTGTGCGGCCCATCGGTAGAACGGGTGCGCGTTCGGCCCCAGCACGGGGGCCTTTGCCGACATCGGGAAGGTAATCTTGTATTGCCCTTCGGCGGTTTCCGCGATCTCCCGCGCGCCGCCCGGTTCCTGGCCGCCGAAATCGTTCGAGGGGACGCCGATCAGCCCGAGGCCGCGCTCGCGGAATTCGGTCCACAATTCCTGCAGCCCGGCATATTGGGGGGTGTAGCCGCACAGCGAGGCCGTGTTCACGACAAGCAGGGGACGGCCGGTGTAATCGGTGAGATGGAGATCGCCGCCGGCGAGCGCCTCGAACGAGAAGGCGTAAGCCGTGATTCGGCTCACCGCACTCTCCGCATGCACGGCACGGCCCGCGATGATTCCCAACGCGCCGGCGATCACGGCTCGACGGTCCAACATGGCGATATCTCCTCGCATTGTTCCGACGATAGCCCAGCCGGCAACTTGCCGCCCCTCAAGTTGCCGTTATGGCCGCGTTCACTTCGGCTGTGCGGTCGAAGGCGTCAGGCACCAGGGCAAGGGCATCAGCGGCATGTAATAGCCGTTCCATTCGCAGCTCGACTGCGGGCCCTTGCGCATGAAGGCGTATTTGATCGGCTCGGCCTGTCCGACGGCTATGTGCAGTCCGAGCAGGGTGAGGGCGATCGGATAGGTCCAGTTATGGAAGCGGAAGTCCGGCATCGCGTCGAGCAGGACGGCACCGGACAGCACGACCAGCGGATCGGTGAAGATGAAATACTCGACTTTCAATCCCCGCCGCACGCCGAGCGTGTCGATGCCGACCGCCATCAGGAGCAGCACCAGCGCCTGCAGCGCCGCCTGCCGCTTGCCGGTCCGCCATGCGTGGACGATGGCGGGGATGATGAGCCAGACGAGGAAGACGGTCGGGCGCGGCGAGGAATGCAGCACGAAGGTGTAGCGCGCAATCACCGAGCCGAGGTCTTGCAGCAGCAGCGAGAGCAGGGCCGCAAGGCTCGATCCGTGCGCAACCTCGGAGGTGCCGGCGTCGACAAATGTCAGCATCTTCTCCAGCGGATTGACGACGGCGATCACGTTGCCTGCGTTGTAGTCGAGATCGAGCAGGAGAAGCGCAAGGGCGGCACCGGCCACGACCGCGAACGCCGACGTCATGGCCTCTGCCGCGCTCACCCGCCAGATCGCGGCGTAGACAAGCATGCAGCCGAGCATCAGGAGCGCCAGCGCAACCTGGTAGACGCCGAAGCGGCCGAGCAGCAGGGGATGGAAACGCGCGGCCTCGAGCAAGGACTGGTCGAGGCCGGTGGCGATCAGGGGCCATGCGGCGTATCCGGCGGCGAGGGCGAGAGCGGCCGCGACGGCAAGGGCAAGCAGGCCGTTGCGGGTCCTCCAGAACAGCACGCTTCCGCTCGCCTCGCCGCCGAATGGCAGGATCACGAGCGGCAGCGCACCGATCAGGAGGATCGCCTGCACCTTGTTCTCGAGCCCGATCACGCACAGCGCGGCGGCAAGCGCCATGCCGGCCGGACGCAGCGCGCTGGCGCGGCGCCCGATCACGATCAGGATCATCAGCGCGAAGATCACCGGGCAGGCCGCCACCAGTTCGCTGCGCAGGATGCGCGAATGAACGGCGACGCCGCCGGAGAGCGCAAAGGCCAGGGTCGCAAGCAGAGCCACCCGCCAGTCGCGGACGATACGGCGGATCAGATGAGCGAAGATCAGCACGCAACCAACCGCGATCAGGAACGCCAGGACGCGGCCGGCGCGGACGGCGTTCGTCATGGCGATGTCGAACCCGGCAGCGTCGGTGGCCGGCGGCACAGCCGGCAGCGTGAAGGCATCGAGCCATCCGAGCCCATGCAGCAGCGCGAACCAGGTCCTGACCGAGTCGATGGTCAGATAGGCGGTGTGGTCGAGGAAGTGCTGCGGCTTGCTGTCGTTCATGGCAAGCGCGCTGTAGATCACCATGAAGTCCATGTCGGCGTTGCGCCAGTAGACGACGGCGTAGCCGAACAGCAGAAAAGACAGCGCGAGGCCTGCGAGGATCGCTGCGAGACCCCAGGTCCAGCCGATCGAGGTCAGGCGGTCGAGCGCATCCCGGGTGGCGGCAAAGCGAGGCGCGGCCGTCGGCGCCATGGCGGGGAGCTCGGTCATGCCAGCAGTCTTAGCCGCCGGCCCGCACCGGCGCTAGCGCAGGGAAATGATGAAATCGGTGCCTTCGCCGGTCTCGCCCTGGTTGATGCCCTGGTCGGACACGATGATCGATCCGCCCGCCGTCATCGCCTCGGCGATCCGGGTCATGACCTCGGGCGGAATCGTGATGCGGTCGAGCGCCTCGGCCGGACTGTCGGGGACCAGCAACGGCTTTGCCTCCGCCGGTTCCGTGTCCTTGCGGTGTCGCGAGCTGCGCTCACCATCCTCGTGGCGCATGAGACTGCGGACGGAAACGGGAAGCGAAAGCACCGACCAGTGCAGGAGGTTGGAATCGGTCTTGTCGGTTTCGGCCGTGAAGACGTGGGTGCCGAGCGGGCGGTCGCTCGCCGCGATCGTCACCGGAACATCGAACAGCGGCGCGAAATTCTGTCGGACATAGAGCTTGGAATCCTTGCGGCTGACAAACACCGCGATCTGACCCTTGCCCTTGGGGATCTCCGGGATCGAAAGCGCGGGCTTCACGGCATCGCCTATGCGCGTCTGGTCCTTCTTCGGGTCGGGAGCACCGGTCGGCTGTGCCGAATCCGCCTTGGCGCCGTCCGGCTTCTCCTCTGCCGATTTGACTGCGTCCGGTTTCGAGGCTGCGGACGGCGCCGGAGCTGCCTCGGCATCGGCCCGCGGCGCGGGGGTCTGCGAAGGATCGGCCTTGATATCGGCCTTGGTGTCGGCCGGCTTCTCTTCGGATTTCAGGCCCGCGGTGTGCTCGGACTTTGCATTGTCGTCATCCGCCTTTGCCGGCGTCTCGACCGCTTTGGCGCCGGCATCGGTCCCGGCCTGTTGTTGCGCCGGCTGGCCATCGTTCACGGGATCGTTGCGGTCGGGGCTGTCCTTCGTCGTCGGCGGAATAGCATCGGCGTCAGCGACCTGCGCGCGCGCCATCGCAACGCTCGTCGAGGAAACATCCGACAGGGTCAGGGAACTGAGCAGATTGCCGCTGGCGTCGGCGGTATGGCTTCGATAGCGCAGCGGCGAGGAGGCTGCACCTGCGTCGGCCTTGGCAGTATCGCCATGGCCGACCGTCGGCCTCAGCTCCAGCCTGGCTTCCGACGTCATCGGAGAATTTGCCACTGGCACAAGCGATGCACCCTTGTCGGCCTTTGGCGTAGCCGGCATCGGGGGGTCCTGCGCGACGGCGGGCTGGGGCACCACTTTCATCGCCGGAAGCAGCGCATGCGAGAAGCTCTCCGGCGCGATTTCGCCGGGCGCAACGATCACGCGGGCGCCCATCCTGGTCCAGCCGTACATCTTGACCGCAAAGGCCGCCGGCATCCGGATGCAGCCGTGGGAAGCGGGATAGCCGGGCAGCACCCCGGCATGCATGGCGACGCCGGACCACGTGATGCGCTGCATGTAGGGCATCGGCGCGCCGCTGTAGATGTTGGACTGATGCCACTTCTGCTTCTGGATGACGCTGAACACGCCCATCGGCGTGGCGTGGCCGGCCATCCCGGTGGAGACCGGCGCCTGTGCGAACACGCCGGTGTCGTCGTAGATTTTCACCTGCTGCTTGCTGACGGAGACGGCAATGATCAGGGGACCCTGGGGCTTTGCCGCCGACTCCTTCAGCGCGGTTTCGGTCTTTTTTCCAGTGTGACGATGCGCATTCTGTCGCGTATGGTACCGAGGGGCCGGCCGGCTGTAGCCCCCATCATCGCCATACCAGTAATAGAGTGCCCCCTGGGCCTGACAGGCGCTGATCGAGCCGGCTGCAGCCACGACGGCCATGCACCAGAACCGCCCACGAAGCAGCGGTACACCCAGCCCGTTTACACCCGTCATTCCACAATCCTCGGTTACGCGGCCTTACTGTTATAAACGACTTATGCGTTCAACAGCTTTACGATCCCGGGCGCTGCACTTTTCGCATCAACCGTAGCAAAAAAGCCTCACATTGCATTAACGGCCACCTTGTCAACGGACTTCCGGCGAGATGGTGCCACGCCTACATAGTGCAGCCCGTCAACGGAGACTGCCCATGACATCCCGAGCCTCATGCCTGTGGCTGAGATGCCTGCCATTCGTGCTGCTTGCATGGCTGACCTGGCCGGTGCCGCAGGTTTTTGCCGCCGATGAACCAGATTTGATCTTCCGCCGCTCGACGGTGTTCAAGTTGATGACTCCGAACGACAAGCTCGCGACCTATGGGATCGACGACCCCGAGGTGGAAGGCGTCGCTTGCCACTTCACCGTGCCCGAAAAAGGCGGTTTCACGGGCTGGCTCGGCCTCGCCGAGGAGGTTTCGGATATTTCGTTGGCCTGCCGGCAAGTCGGTCCGATCCATTTCAGGGAGAAAGTGGAGCAGGGCGAGGACATGTTCCGGAAGCGGCGCTCGATGTTCTTCAAGAAAATGCAAATCGTGCGCGGTTGTGACGCCAAGCGCAACGTGCTGGTCTATATGGTCTATTCCGACAAGCTGATCGAAGGCTCGCCGAAGAATTCGACCTCCACGGTGCCGATCATGCCCTGGGGGCCCGGGGACACGACGATCCAGAAATGCGGGGATTTCGTTCAGTAGCGGCTGATGCGACAGCGGCTACCGCTTCGCCGATTTCCTCGCCTTGGGGTCGCGGCAGCCGATCAGCCGGACGAATTCCTGCGGCTGGGAGTGAACACCGGAATCGCCGCGCTGCTGGGACATCGCGCCGCAAAGCTTCGCTGCGGACGGGGAAGGGGAGGTTGCCGCCCGGCTGGCGACGCTGATGCGATCGGCCTCGGTAGAAGCCGTGCTGGGCGCTGAATTTGCGAAATTACGAACAACGCTGTGGTCACCACCCATGACTGCCATCCCATGATGAAACAGAGTGTAACGCACAATCATTGCGAAATGATGCGACACGACAAATAGCACCTTTCGGACCGTTTGACACGACGGGTTCGGCTGTTCTGCCCGTGCCCAGCGGGCCGGAGTGTCGCGACCGACGGACCCATCGTACAACCGCTGAAAATATTGAACAATTTCTGGAATTGTTTCGTCGAAGCGCTGCCCACGAAACATTTCTCGGTTCCGACGAAACCATTTTTCGCTTTTTTTGCAGAACTCCGGAAACGGCGGACGATTAAGAAGCGACCAAACAAGAACGGCGGACACCGTCGGATGAAGGACACCGGAGACCGTTTCATGCGCACCGTCAGCCTGATCCTCGCTTTGGTCTTGGTGTTGGCCGGTTCATCGATGGCCGGTTCGGCCGAAGGCGGGCTGCCCGGTGCTGGGACCTTTGCCTATGGCGGACCGCCGGTGGCGGCGACACAGGCGGTCATCGTTGCCGCACGCTAACGAAGAACAAGAACGTCAGCTCAGCCGTCAAGTTGCCATCATGCTCGTTGCCCGCATCGCTGCCGCCGCTTTCCTTGTAAACATCGCACTCGCACCATCCGCTCAGGCCCAGGCACACTTTCGGCCGGTGCTTACGCTGACCGATCCTCGCACCGATTTCGTTCGCCAATGCGCGCCCCATATGCTCGGGCGCTGGGCGCATCCTGAGGAAGTCTGCGGCTGCCTGCACGATCATGCGGCGGCCGTCGTGGAGGATGCGGATCTTCGCGAGGCGCTGTTGCGCGGCATCAGCGAAACCGGCGTGCCGACCATCGAGAACCAGTGGGTCCCGATTTCCAAGCGGTCCGAGATCGGCGCGACTTTCACCAAGATCGCCCGGCCGACCCTGCAATGCATGTTCGAGCCGGCGCAATGATCGTTTCGATCCGTATTGCGGCGATGGCGACCTTGCTTCCGACCTGACCTCGACAGGCACGCCGTGCCGTTGTAGGGCTGCGGCGTTTTCCTCCGGAGCTCAGTACGAATGCGGTGTGGGCGAGGCGCGCTGTACGGCATGGCGCTTGCTGCCTTGGCGGGACCGGCATTGGGCGCGCCCGACGAGGATGTGCTCGGCAGGGCGCAAGGCTATCCGATCGGCCGTCCTTCCAACTGGTACTACGACGAGCATGTCCGGGTCGGCTCCTTCAGCCATCTCGACGACATCCTGCCGCATGACACGCTGGACAGGCCGGCCGCGTCCTTGCCGTTGCCGAACGCGGCGCAGATGCCGCGGATCGAGTACCGGTTCGAGGGCCAGACGCTGACGATCGATGACTTCCTCGCGCGCGAGCGCATCACGGGCCTGCTTCTGATCAGGGATGGCGAGGTGCTTGTCGAGCGCTATCAATATGACCGCAAGCCGAGCGACCGCTTCGTCTCGCACTCGATGGCGAAGTCGATCGTCAGCCTCGCGATCGGCATCGCGCTCGCCGAGGAGCGGATCGGCTCGCTCGATGACACCGTCGCGAAATACGTGCCAAGGCTCAAGGGCTGCCCTTATGGTGAGACCACGATTCGCAACATCCTGCGGATGTCGTCCGGCGTGCCGTTCAGCGAGGTCTATGACGGCAAAGACGACCTGAGCCGCTTCAACAAGACCCGCTACCGGAAGGATTCGGTTGTGGCGCTCTGCCAGTTCGACACGCGCGAGGTGGAGCAGGGCACGCGTTTCCATTATGCGTCTTCCGAGCCGGTCAGCCTGGTGCTGTTGCTTCGCGAGGTCACGGGGCAGCCGCTCAGCGATTACCTGGCGTCGCGGCTGTGGCAGCCGATGGGCGCCGAGGCCGACGCGACATGGGCCAAGGCGCCTGACGGCACGGTGAGCGGCTCGGGCAATTTCAACGCGACGCTGCGCGACTATGGTCGGCTTGGGATGCTGCTCGCCAACGACGGCATGGCCGGCGGCAAGCAGATCGTGCCGAAGGATTATCTGCTCGACGCCACCGAATGGCACCGGCAGCCCCACGCCTTCGCGCCACGGCAGGCGACACCTTATTTCGGCTATGGCTATCTGTTCTGGCTGTTCCCGGGCGAAAAGCGGCGGTTCGCCCTGCTCGGCGTCTACGGTCAGGCGATCTTCGTCGATCCCGAGCTCAAGCTCGTGCTGGTGATGACGGCCGCTGCAAAAACCGCCAACGTCGGTCAACTACCGCTTGGTCGCGAGCGCGACGCGCTCTGGCGCGGCGTGGTTCGGGTCTATGGCAGCTGGTAGGGGCTACTTGGTCTTCGGTCCCACGCGCGGCACGCATTTCTTCGCCGCCAGCACGCCGGTCGGCATCATCTTGGCGCCGGACACTTCCTTGACCTGGCCCGCGGGGCAGGTTCCATCGTCGACAAGGTAGCGTTGGCCCAGTCTCAGATTGACGATATCCTGCTCGCGCGCGACCTGCTGCGACAGCGCATGAGCGGCGGGCGCGTAGCAGCTCACGCCAATCAGGACGAGCAGGCCGAAGCGCGAGTGGCGAGCCGTCATTCGGGAAGCGAGCCTCACTTGTTTTGAATCTTCAGTCCGTTGGGCCCGACGTTGATCTGCAGGCCGTCCGGTTCCTTCCTGGCCTGATATAGATTGTATCCGAGCACCCCGACCGCAACCACCAGCGCGCCGATGATCAGATACAGGACATTGCGGTTGTTCATGCCTTGCTCCGCTCGGAATCGGTCCGGCTGCACTGTAGGGGCATGGCTGCGATTCTGAAAGGCGGTGCGTGGTGCGGTCGAGATGTGGTTTGATCCGAAAGCAAGACAGGGAGCGATACGGACGATGATCAGCGATGAAACCGCGCAACGAATTCTCGACGCCGTCGATGCCGGCTTCGATGCCCAGCTTGCAACCACGAAGGACTTCGTCGCGATTCCCTCGACCCGCGGCGCCGAGGGGCCATGCCAGGACATGATCGGCGACCTGCTGCGGGCGCGGGGCTATGAGGTCGACGACTGGCACATCGACCTCGACGCGCTGAAGGATCTGCGCGGCTACGGCCCGATCGAGCACGATTTCTCCAAGGCGCGGACCGTGGTCGGCACCTATCGGCCGGCGAGCAGCAAGGGAAAGTCGCTGATCCTGCAAGGCCATTGCGACGTGGTGCCGACGGGACCGCTCGACATGTGGGAGACGCCGCCGTTCTCGCCCACCGTCAAGAACGGCCGGATGTATGGCCGCGGCGCCTGCGACATGAAGTCGGGCACGATCGGCGCGCTCTATGCGCTCGATGCGATCAGGGCCGCCGGGTTTCTGCCGACGGGGCGAATCCACTTCCAGTCCGTCATCGAGGAGGAGAGCACCGGAGTTGGCGCGCTGTCGACGTTGCAGCGCGGCTACCGTGCCGATGCCTGTTTCATTCCCGAGCCGACCGGCGGAAAGATGGTGCGATCCCAGGTGGGCGTGA
>NZ_JAFAVV010000139.1 GCF_019242285.1 Bradyrhizobium sp. | reverse complement strand
ACCATCGTGAGGGGACGGTTCGGCCATTGGCCAGCCGCGGCTGACGTGCTCGCCATGACCAAAGCGACGAAACAGATGGCGAGCCGCATGCGCCTGATCGGGCTGCCGCGACTGCGATGACTGGCTGAGTTCTCATGCCGCCTCCGCCTGTGCCCGGCTTTATGCAGCAGCTCCATTCCAGAAAAAATGTCGACATGAGTTGGTTCACAAGATACCTTTGGTATCTTATGGATACGCGGTTTCTCGAGAGCTTCATTGCAGTGGTCGACAACGGTTCGATCGCCGAAGCAGCGCGGCGGCTCGAATTGACGCCGGCCGCCGTCGCCAAACGAATACGCGCGCTCGAACATCAAATTGGTGCTCGCCTCGTGGCGCGCTCCGGCAGGGTTGTTCGTTCGACCGAGGCGGGCGTGGCAATCCTTGATCGCGCGCGCGGCTTTCTCGCCGATGCACGCGATCTCAGATTGGTGGCGACCAACCGCAAGCCATCTGGAGAATTTCGATTGGGCGCGTTGACATCGGCCGTGTCCGAGATCCTGCCCGACCTTATGAGCGTGTGGACGGAAAAGTATCCCGAGGTCGAGCTGCGCCTCATTCGCGCGACGTCCGCAATCCTCTATCACCGGATTCTCGATGGCGATCTCGACGCGGCGATCATGGCGGAGCCGCCATTTGCAATCCCCAAAACTTGCGACTGGCGTTTGCTGCGGGAGGAGCCCCTGATCGTCCTTGCGCCCGCTCGGACGTCCAATCGAGATCCGCACCATCTGTTGAAGACGGAGCCGTTCCTTCGGATTGAGCGGACCAGTTGGGCGGGGCGCCTGATCGATGGCTATTTGAGAGGAGCGGGTATTCAACCGCACGAGCGGTTCGAGCTGACTGGAATCGATCTCCTCGCGGTCCTCGTCGACCGCGGCCTGGGCGTAACACTCATGCACGACTCCGGCCCGATGTGGCTGAAGGGCCTAGCGGTCACAAAAATCGCCGTCCCAAAAAATGCATTTGCCAGGCGCACCGGACTTCTCTGGAGCCGCGCTTCAGCTCGAATTCGAATGGTGCACACGTTCCTCGACGAGGCCGTGCCGGTGTTTGCGCGCGGAACGGCAGCTTCATCAAAAGTGAGGACTTCTGCCCGTCGCCGGTAAGAGCTCGCGTCTGGTCGTAGATGCGAAATTGTTCGGAGGACTGCTATCGAAGGACCACCGGGCAATGCTGCAGAACCGCGAACACGGGATACCATAGAGGTAGCGCAAGAGGCGCAGGTCATCGCAGATTATAGGGTTGGAGCGCTCAGCCGTCCGCGGCATCATAGTGCCACGGCGAAGCAATAGTGCCCATCTTCATCGGCCGTGGCGCGCCAGTTCACGATTTTGTCCGATATCGTTGCCGATCGACACGCACACACCGTATCAAGCCGCCGATAGCCGCACGTCAGTTTGCTCCCAGCCTACGCGATATGGCCGACGCGAGAGCGGGCATGACAATATCGACGCGAATGGGACCCAACCTGGATATTGCGCGGCTTGCGTACTCCGGTACATCAATTGAGTTTGAACACTGATTTGAAGAAAGTGTTAACCGACTCCTTTGCAGCTTGCGCAGCTTCCGGATCGTAGCCGGTATGTGGGCCGTGGACGATGCAAGCGTCCTTGTAGGTGAATGGCTGTTTCGTCTCTGCGTTTATGAGCAAGCCCTCGTCCTCTTCTTGGATTCTGCAATTTCGAACGCTTTCGAATGTCGGCTGCACCTTTGCGGGCTGAGCGCCAAGCGGATTGTCGAAGCTGTGAGGAGCGTTTGGATACTCTGTCAATACGACGTCTTTGCCCGCAGCTTGTAGGCGCGCTGCGTAGGGCTTGCAGGCGGCGATGGGATTATAGTCGTCGGACGCGCCCCCAAAAATGCGGATCGGCCTGTCAACAACTTCCGTGTCGGACCGGAAGGTCGTCATGCAGTCAGGGTAAAATGCAGTCAGGGTAAAATGGTACATAGGCGCCGATTTCAGTGCCTGACTTGTTCCACAGTTGGTGGAACCGCCTGAGAGTCGCGTAGAGAGTGGCTTGGCCTCCGCGCGAGAAACCCATCAAGCCAATCCGAGCCGGATCGACCCGCGGATGTTTGGCCAGAACCTCAAGCGAACGATAGATGTCCAGTATCAAATTGAGTCGGCCCAGCAACGCTTGGTTCGGATTTAAGTCAATCAGGCCGCGAGCGGTAAAGCCATCGAGCGCCAACGTCGATATGCCAAGCTCATTCAAATCCCTTGACCAAACATCGATTCGCGCATCATAGCCACTCGAAGCGTGCTGAAGAATGACGACCGGCAACCGGCCCGTCCCTTGCGCTAAGAAGGCATACAATATCGAAGTCGTCGGACCCGGATCGAGATTGAACTTCTCAATCAGAAAAGAAGTGTCGGAGAATGGGTGGACCGCGGTATTCGGAAAATGATATGGGAGAACGAGGATGGGCCGCCGGGTTGGGGATTTGGTGGGTTTAGAGCCGGCGGCCCAGCCCAAGACAATTGAAATCGTGGCCGCAATTTCATCCGTTGTCGGCCAACTCTGCCTCAGGCAGGAGCGGCTTAAGTCGGTGCCGTAGTGCCCTCAAGCTCAGCCTCGAATTAACCTAAGCGTTCAAGGTTAAGCGCTTCCGCTCGCGTCTTGTAAGGCTGCCGTAAGCAGGCTGTCGTAGCATGAACCGAGAAAGGGCTGGCGGCACAAGCGACGACCGCCGTTTCAGTCTTGAAGTGACGGCGAGGATTTTCGACCGTGGCTGCCGGACCGAGTCATTCAGAGCTGAGAATTGCGGGTTTCGGGGCCTGCATGATTCGTGGCTATCCGCATGACAGTGGCGGCATGTGCGATGTAGCCCGCGCGGCTGTCGAGAAAGAACTTTCGCGACCCGTTCGCTCGACAGTCATCTCGCTTGGCGGCTTTCCAGCTCCACGCGCAGAGAAATATCTCAAGCGCAAGGTGTTAAGTGGTTTCAACCCGCACTACGTCATCCTTCAGTTTTCGTCGTTGGACGCGCAGTGCGCTCTCCGAAGAGGAAACCGCACCGCTCCGGATCGCGCCCACAGTCGCCCTGCCCCGAACGAGGATTTGGGATATCAAGGGCGGCCAGCTTCGACATTGAGTCTATTGCGATGGGAGGTGGCTACCCTCATTGGGCATCTGCGACGTGCCGAGCCAATTACGCCTTTGCCGCTACATCTTGCGGCGATGGAGCGCATGGCCAAAGATTGCAGAGCAGCTGGCGCAATGCCGGTAGTCCTCTCGCCATTCCTCTACGGATCACGATACACCGCGAGGAACGCGATCGGCTATGCCAAGGCTCTGCAGGACTTGGCGAAGGCTCAAGGCATTATTTTCGTCGATTGTATGCATGCACTGAGGTCCAAAGCCAAGCGTCAGATCCTACAACATGATGGCTTTCATTTATCGTTGATCGGCCAACGTTTGATTGGACAAGCGATCGCAAAAGCTATTGTCGCGAATGTGACGGGACAGCAGAACGCCGAGGGTGTGCAGGCCATCTCGTCGCTTCGCTCCGAGGGACTCGTCTAAGAATGCGCCGGCCGAGTCGCTCACCCGCTCCGCCACGAGCTGGTCGATCGTCAGTTTCTACGCACCGCTGGCAGGTAACGACGATCCAAAGTATTTTGGGCTCCTGCGATTTCTCGACGCCGTCCCTGACGCGAAGCCGAATGCGCTTTCTGATTTTTGCTCGCCGTATGGCGCCGCCGCCTCCGTCTATTTGGCTCTTCGAACGCCCTGACCAGTGGCGCAGTGCTTGATTTGCTCGGGCCCTCGACATCACCATCGCCAGTCAATCCCTACGGGGGTGCGCTGTCTGAGCTCTTGGCGGCGCCGCTGGGGCTCGGCGCGTTGTCGCCGACCTTCGGCGCGCTTTCTTCGCGTTCACCGGCGCCAGCACCCTACACGCCACCCGACCACCGGTAGCGCCAGCCGTAAAGCGAAAGGCATTCTTCTCTTCCACTACGACGATGTCATGCGCGTCAACGTGGTCCGCAATGCCTGGAAGATCACGCACCCGGACAATGCCCTTGTGCGGAGCTTCTACGACAGCGGCCTGCGGGAGAGCAGGAAGTTTGAGGGCGACGAAGCGCTGAGGCGGCTCATTCGAGAGGGTGTCTGCAATACATCAGCCGCCTGCGTGCTCGCGGGATCTGGGACCTGGGAACGTCGGTGGGTACGCTACGAGATCGCAAGGGCGATCATTGACGGCCGCGGACACTTGACGGTCCCACCTCAACGGCATCAGGCACCATGCCACGAAGCACGTGCGGGGACAGAACTCGCTCCGCTTCATGGCGATCGGTAAGGTGCAGGCGAGCATTCGCGAGCCCGTCCGCTAACCCTGTTCGAGCACCGGATTGTCTCGGATAATTTCGGGGGATGGAAAGCCTGGTTGGTATCGCTAAGAAGATTACCGTTCTGCGGTCGACCTGCCTAGATGGGTAATCGATCCAAAGGTCGGCTTCGTCACGCCGCTGTCAGACTGCGCCAACGAGTACGACTCCATGGCGGACAATGGCCACGAGAACATCGGAAGGTGGATCGACCTTGCAGCACAGCGCGCAGGTCGGTGAGGAGTCGACCACCTCCAATTCGGCGGCCTCGCGCGCGCGCCGCCACCGACCTCCGACTAATCGCCGCCCCACCGCCAGCGGGCTGGTTCACCCTTCCACCAGCACACGGCCGCAAAGAGAACGGCGACCAACGCGACATAGGCCACGTAGCCGGCCAGCGAATGCCGCGGCGGCACTATAAAAGATCCGGCCACCACCAGACCCAGGAAGATCGAGAAGGCCAGCCACCCCTCCCAGGTCATCGGAAATCCCCAACCCCATCCGTACTGCTTAGCCCGGAACCAATATCTTGCGCCAGATGACATGGAACGCCTCCAAGGAAAGCGCGACTGCCTCCGAGATGGGGATGAGCCTCGCGCGCTGGAAGACTGAGGGGCCGGGCGCATCGACGTGCGCCTGAAAAAATAGTGCCTTTCCCCTGTGCCTCCGGCAGCCCCGATTCTGGCCGCGGGCGCGTGACGCTTGGCGGCGCTGATCGCGCGCCCGCTCGTTGGAACCGGACGGCGCGCCCGCCGTGATGCGCCCGGCCACCTCCCGAGATTTGGATCCGAGGTCCGGACCGGCGCCCGGCCTTTTTCGTGCTGGCGCGACAATTGCATAGGCTGGGTGGGGATTGAGGTTGGCCTTGCATCCCCATGCCCCCAGCCCGGGCCATCTCATCCCGGCCCGGCGCGCTCAACCCGGAAAGGGCGCGTCGGGCTCGTCGTCATAAACCGGCTTGACCGCTGGTTCGCAGGCGGGCGGAAGCTGCAGGACGTCCGTCTGGCAGAATCGCGAACCTGAAGCGGCGACTGGGCAGGGATTGAGCATACGCGTCGATTGTTCCGCACTGGGACAAGAATCTTTGCGCTGGCGTAAGCCCGTTGCCGGGCGCAAAGTTCCTGTCAGCATGAGGATGGAGGAGTGTCCGGCCATGGCCGAGACGCGGAAGCGGAAGCGGTCCAGGCGCACGCCTTTGAACGCCCGGCTCGCCACGTTTGCTGAGTACGTCCAGGATCAGGCCAACCAGCTCCCGCCTGGCCCGGAGCGGGACGAGATGGTGAGGAAGGCCCGGCAGGCGAAGGTCGCTGACGACCTCGACAAGTGGATTGCCTCGCCCGGCTTGCAGCCGCCAAAATAAACGCGTCGATGCGGATTCAAGGGACCGGGAAGCACCCCCGCTGGGATGCGCGGCGTTGGTATGGTGCACCCTCCACCTTGGGTGCATCCGGCGATCGGGGCGGTCCCCGCTACCCCACGGGGGCCGCCCTACACATGCGGCCGCTGCGTCTTCAAAGTCCGAAAGCGGCGCGAGCTAGCGCCCACAGCGTCCAGGGGATCCAGCGCCCCAGCAGCCAAAACCACCCGCTCTCAGCCGCGAGCAGGACCAGCAAAAGCGCCACGATCACAAGACGGCGGACCACACCCCACACCCAGCCCCGCATCAGCAGCCCCGGCACCGGGTCCCGTTGCATGCCCGAGCCGAAGCTGCCTAGCTCGCCCCGACCTCCCGAGAGCGCGGCAATCGAATACACGAACCCGTCGGACATTCCAAGCGACGCAGCCTAAAGATGCGAAGGCCCCAAGGATATCAAGCGCGACGCCGTGCGTCGTTACGGTCTGCGTCGATCCATCGCCAGGAGCTCGAAAACGTCTCCCGGGAAACTTAGGGCCACGATCGTGTTGTTGCACGTAAGAATGCGCCTAATCGGAGTAGGCGATGTGTGAGAAGTGTAAAGAGTTAGACGACAGAATTGGCCACTACCGCAGACTCGCCACCCAGGTTTCCGACCAGGCCACCTTGGAGAGCATCGAGTTGCTGATTCAGAAAAGTGAGATGGACAAGAAGGCGCTGCACCCGGACCAGTCATAGCCGATGCACGCCTGAGACATGGCGTTGTGTGCACTGGAGAACTGACGAGTTCCATATGACTGGCTATGCTCCATCGTTCCGTTTGCGTTGGAGGCAGTACAATGAAGGACATGCAGATGCACCTCGAAAGTCTCCGGGTGCAGGCTGCGAAATGTGAACTAGCCCGGAACTTGTCAACGGATGCGAAGGAGCGCGAGACCTTTACGAGGCTCGCCGAGCACTTCAAGGTGCTCGCTCGTGAGATCGAGCGCACCATGGCTGACGACGGCAAACCGGTATGAGGCGTGATCTCCTCCGCCCTTTACTTTCAGCGCGTGTACCGCTGCGTCCTTACAAACCTCGGCTGTCGCATTCTCGCTCGATCGCCTGAGGTGACCGCGCTCGGCTAGGCGTCGGTGGCTGAGAGACCGATCGTGCTCCTGCCTGCACGGCCAGGGGAGCGCGCGCTATGCGGCATCTTTTCCAAATATTCCGTGCGAATCAGGACGCGGAGCTCAAAACGCTCAACGCCGCAATCGAGCGCTGTCTCGAGCTTCTGAGAACTCCGCTCCCTGACAGCTTTTAGGTCGCAAAACACACGAGCCATTTCCCGCGGAGGATGAAGCGCGCGTTGCGGGCTGGCTGGCGTCGAAGGAATTGGAGCCGCGGCGATAAGCAATGGCTGTGCTCCGTCAGTGGTGGTTACGACGCGCACGGCAGGCGCGTGGGCCTG
Source organism: Bradyrhizobium sp. (assembly GCF_019242285.1). GTDB lineage: Bacteria > Pseudomonadota > Alphaproteobacteria > Rhizobiales > Xanthobacteraceae > Bradyrhizobium. The sequence goes on along the minus strand of NZ_JAFAVV010000139.1, from coordinate 14,824 downwards.
AGCAGGTCACCCGCCGAACAGGAACGATGCCGTCAACGCGAACAACAGCGCGACCGCCGCGATGCCGATCGATATAGCGATCGCCGTTCGAAATTCGTTCGGGCGAGGCGGTTTGAGCGGCGGCATTGGGGACTACCGCCTCAAGGCTTGTCACGACGAAGAACGCCTGGTCCCTCAAGGATCTTCTGCTTGCGAACTTTGCGCTCCTCTGCGGGCGTTCCAGGCGTGATAGCGCGGTCAATCACTTTGGCCGCGAGCTCAGCAGCCCGAGCGGCATTCGCTGGGGAACTTGCTCTAGGCCTTGTTGGAGGCGCGTTCCCGAGGCCGATCTGGACCAGCCGGCGGATCGCGTCCGACAAATTCGGCACAGGCCGCTGCTTCGCGCGCCAGCTTTCTACCGCCTCGATCATCTCTTCGGTAAAGCCCACGACTTTTTTGATAGGGTGGGTTTCAGGCCGGCCGACCATTTCGCATATGTCCAATGGCTTTCGGACATTTCCGCATATATCAAAATGACAAGCCGGGCAAGTGCTGGAACGCCGGCCCGGCTCTAACCTCAGCAAGGAGTCCCCCTATGCCGGGCAGCACCTACGGTTCTGACGAACGCGAGTGTGTCGAGGTGATGATCGCCACCGGACACGATTCCCGCGCGATGCTCGAAACGGACGACGGATGGAGCTACCTCGAGAGAAGATTATCCGGGAATGCATCCGGCGCGGCCCGGTGACCTGGAGCGTTGCCGCAGGCGATCCACCTGGCGCTATCCGAACAGTCGGACGAAATCGCGCGGCTGCAAGGGCGCCTCGACGCGCTGGAGCAGGTGCCGGCATGTTGACGCCACGGAAGCCCGCCCGTCGCTTACGGGTCTCCAGCAACAATGTAGCCCATCAAAGCGTTATCGGGTCAAATGGAGGCCCGACCGATGGCTCACGATCAGGAATTGTTACTCTACCCACTCGACACCGGCGAGGATCCGGCCTGTCTTGGTTGTGGGCAGATTATGAAGCTGTTCTCGCACGAGGCGCGCGAGGGCAAGCCGGATATCGTCACATTCAGATGTGCGCAGTGCAGCCGATCTGAACGATTTCTCTGCGACGAATGAGGGCGAGCCGGTCACGCCGGCGGGTCTTTTCTCAGAAAATATTTCCAATTGACGACGCCACCCGACTTTGGCAGTCAAATATCCACGTTCTGCATGATTTGCCCTTGCCCAGCCTCTCGGGCCTTCGAGGAATCAGCATTCATGACAGAACCGCTTCTCCTGTTTCCCGAACAGCTCGATGCGCTCACCGGCATCTGCGATCGCACGCGAATGCGCATGGAAAAACGCGACCTGTTTCCGCGGCGCGTGAAGATTTCACCCCAGCGCATCGCCTGGTGCCGCTCCGACATCGACGAGGGGGCCGGAGACCCCGGGGGTTGGGCTTAACGCAACAGGGCGAAATCGGAGGCGTCGGAGCAACCGGCGGTGCCTCGATGAGCGGCACCCGACCGTTGATCTGGCGTTCGACGTCGAAGATCGCGTCGATGCGCTTCACCGCCTCGAACGCCATCGGCGCGAAGTCGGCGAGTTTGCCGCGCGCCTTGGCGGTGACGTCAGCGAGCACGAAGAACTTGCGCCGCGCATGCGCCCAGCAAGCAGCCTCGGCGATCGGCCCTCCCTTGCGGTCCGCCTCGTAGAGCCGGTTGAAGCCGGCATAGCAGTCCGCCTGCAAGATGCCACCATACCCGTGCAGATGACGCTCGGCGTGCTTGCCGGCGCGGTCGCGCGAGTAGAAGAATGCTGCCGAGGGCGCATCGCGACCGCCGAACGGACGATCCTCGCGCACATAGACCCAGAGCCGTTCGGTCGCGGTATGCCCCTTGGCGAGCACCGGCACCGGCGTCTCGTCGCCATGCGCGTGCTCGCTGGCGAGCACGTGCGGATGGATCAGATCGTACGGCGGTCGCAGCAGCGCGGCACAACCGCCGACCTGAACGGAGGAAAGCCGGTCCGAGTGTTACAGATTAACGGTGGGCCGGACGGAGTTCAGATTGCTCAAAGAAACTAAGACCTGCGGGCGCATCAGTATTGTCCTAGGGTTTACCTCTGTTGTATTTTTGGCTTCTTCAACAGACTTGGCCGTGATGTCTTTGCCGTCTGACCACTTGGAAATCCAGTCTGTTTGTCCCTCGCATGTGGACAATCGCTGGCTCGGCTTTGCCTGGCTGCCAGTGCCGGCGCTGGTTCTGATCATTGCTGCCCTGCGGGTTGAGAACCCTCAGTTCGACTTTGAATCCAATTCGTTGGAAATTGTCCTAAACTTCATCTTCTCTACGCTTGCGAGCGTATACATCGGCTATTTAACCGCTCGCAGTTTCATGTTTCGGGGAGCGCTGGGAGTACTCCTGCTGGGCTGCGCGGTCTGCGCGTTGGGCTTTTCCGGATTCGTCGCCAACGCTGTCAGCGGCGGTTATCCGGACCAGGACGTGGCCATCGGAAATCTGATCTTTGCTCTATCCGCAGCACTTCACTTCAGCGGCGCCGTACTCTTGTTGAGCGCAAAAACCGTACGCGCGAGAGGTGAATGGCTGAGTGCTGCTTATTTGGGTACTGCGGGTGCCATCAGTCTGATAGCTTTGGCGAGCGTCCGCGGCCTTCTCCCTGAGTTCTTTGTGCCCGGAAGCGGCGGCACGCCGCTCCGGCAAATCGTGTTAGGATCATCTATCGCCTTGTTTGTGATTACCGCGTCTCTGACTTCGCTCCAATGGAAGTCCTCGCAATTTGCGTACTGGTATGGCTTGGGCCTGTTTTCCACGAGCGCCGCATATTTTGCGTTCTTGATTCAAACGTCGCTTTGGAGCCCATTGAAATGGGCCGGGATCGCGGCCTCATGTCTCGGGGGCGTCTACCTTGTACTGGCCGCGTTGGCTTCAGTGCGTGACTCCAAAGTCTGGGGAATACCGCTAGAGGATGCGCTTCGCGAGAGCCAGCTCCGCGTAGCCGGTTTACTCGGCAGCATCACGGACTCATTTCTGGTCGTTAACGCCGATTGGAAATTCGTGTTCGTCAATGATCACTTCGCCCGCCGGGTCGGGGTAGCGCGCGAGCAGCTGATAGGCAAATCCGTCTGGCAATACCTCCCAACGGCGGCGGACAGCGAGGCGAACAAGCATTTGCATCGGGCGATGGCGGCGCGGGCACCCGTGGAGTACGAACTCTTTTACGAGCCGCTCAAAATGTGGTTTCTCGACAAGGCTTATCCGACCGATGACGGCGGGATCGCGGTCTATTCACGCGACATTACCGACCGCAAGCGTGACGAAGAGCACAAAGCGATTCTCATCGACGAACTGAATCATCGAGTCAAAAACACGCTGGCCGTTGTGCAGGCTATTGCGAACCAATCATTTAAGTCGGCTGGCTCTCACGCGCAGGCGACGAAAGCTTTTGAGGACCGCCTCATCGCACTTGCGTCTGCTCACGACGTCCTAACCCAAGAACAATGGGAGAGTGCGAGCCTCCGAGACATAATTGAAAAAGCGGTGGCGCCGCATTGTGGGGGCGAACGCTTTGACCTAAATGGTCCTGAAGTGCGTTTGCCACCAAAAGCGGCGATCGCGTTTGCGATGGGCCTCCACGAACTATGCACAAATGCCGTCAAATATGGCGCGTTGTCCAAACCTGAAGGGCGGGTCAGCCTTAATTGGATCGTCGCCAACGGAAGCGGCCCTCTGCGCATAAAACTTCGTTGGCAAGAGCGCGGAGGCCCCGAGGTCGAAAAGCCGAAACGAAAAGGATTTGGCACCAAGTTGGTCGAACAAATATTGGCAGAGGACCTCGATGGCAAAATCGGATTATCCTTCGCGCCAGAAGGCGTGATCTGCTCGATTGACGTTCCCCTCCTCAACATCGTGAGGCGCGAGCCTGTTGAAGACTCGTCGAGTGGACTGTCCTCCTAATCGGCGGCGGCGCGGCGCCCCTCAAGCGCAGGCGATCGATAGCGTTCCGTCGAGGTCGAGGAGCACGGAGCGGACCGAGGAGGTGCTTGACTATTGCGGCCGATCGGAAAGGGTCTGCGGTTGAGAGGGTCCGGCTTTGTTCAGAGGACCGTAGGCACCCAATCGAGGCATCAACGCCGGGACATCAGACGCGTTCGTCATCTGTTTGGCAGCGCGAAGGCTACGACCGCATCGCCGTTGCGGGAGCGAATGCCTCCATGCCCGCCCGCCGCAATCACGACGTATTGGCGACCGTCACGTCCCATGTAGGTGAGCGGCGTCGCGTTGCCGCCTGCGGGCAGGTGAAATTCCCACACCGTCTTGCCGGTGCGTTCGTCGAAGGCGCGAAAATACTGGTCCGATGTCGCGCCCATAAACAGCAGTCCGCTGCGCGTCACGATGCTGCCGCCCATGCTGAACACGCCGGTCGGCAGACCGATCGGCGAACGCAGGCCATAGGGCCCCATGTCGCGTGTGGTGCCAATCGGTCGTTGCCAGATTACCTTCCTGGTGATGAGATCGATCGCTTGTAATTGCCCCCAAGGGGGACGGGTGCAGGGGATCCCGAGCGCGTTCAACCACGGCTCGACCACAATCGAGAAAGGCGTGCCATGTTGCGGGTTGTTGCGAAAGTCCGGCTCCGGGTAGGGCTGCTCCCAGCCGCTCCAGGCCTTGAAAAGTCCCTCGTCGAGCGCCTTGCGGTACGGGATCATCTGAAGCTTGAACGGCATGAAGGTGGTGTTGATGATCATGAGCTTTCGCTCGGGATCGATCGTGGCCCCGTACCAGTCTGAAACTCCGTCGAAGGCCGGCCAGCCGAGTGTGGGCGTGAGCGCCGGCGGCGTAAACAGGCCGTTATCCCGCATGCGTCGGTGGGCAATCCGGCAAAGCAACTGATCGACCGGCGTGGCGCCCCAGAGATCGGTCTCTTTCAGCTTCGGCGCATTGAGCGCCGGCATTCCCACGGAGAATGGCTGTGTCGGCGAGTAGCGTTCGCCGGGGATATCGCCTTTGGGCACCGGCCGCTCCTCGACGTCGGCGAGGGGATGGCCGTCGCGGCGGTCCAGCAGGAAAATCTGTCCCTGCTTGGTGGTCTGCACCAGCGCGGGGATCGTGCCGCCGTCGGGTCCCGGCAGGTCGACCAGCGATGGTCCCGCGGGAAGATCGAAATCCCAGAGGTCGTGATGCACCGTCTGGAAATGCCAACGCTCCTCGCCAGTGTTGATGTCAAGGGCGACCAGCGAACTGGAGTATTTCTCGTCGACGGGCCGCCGCTCGGCGCCGTAGTAGTCCGGCGTCGGGTTGCCAAGCGGCACGAAGACGAGGTTGAGCTTGGGATCGGCGGTATAGACGCCCCAGCCGTTCGGCGTGCCGCGTGTGTATATTTCATCCGCGGTGAGAGGCTTCGTCGACGGGTCGCGGCCGAGATCCCATGACCAGACCAGTTGGCCGGTCATCGCGTCGAACGCCCTGATGACGCCCGAGGGCTCACCTTCAGTTTGATTGTCATAGACCCATCCGCTCAGCATGATCCGGCCGTTCATGACCAGCGGCGGAGACGTGATGAAATGAAATCCGGGTGGCACCGGTCCCATGTGCTCACGAAGATCGACCATTCCGTCCTTGCCAAAGCCTGGGCAGAGCTTTCCGCTCTCGGCATCGAGTTCGAAGAGCCTGGGCAGGTCGGACGCCGTCGCGACGATCCGGTGCTGGCAGGAATTGCCCCGGTCAGTTTCGAAATAGGACACGCCGCGGCAGGCCTGATAGATGTTGTGAGACATGTCGCCTGCCGGGTCATAGCGCCAGCGCAACATGCCCGTGGTCGCATCGAGCGCCACCACCTCGCGGTGCGGCGTGCAGAAGTACAGGGAATCGCCGACCTTGATCGGGGTCGCTTCGAAGCTGAACTCACGTCCTCTTGAATTCTCCCCCGGGCGCGGAAGGTCGCCAGTCGAGAACGACCAGGCTTGCGCAAGTCTTCCGACATTTTCCGGCGTGATCTGGCCGAGAGGGGAGGAGCGATCCCCGGCGGGCGTGCGCCCGTAGAAGCTCCAGTCGGCGTCCGTCACCGATGGATCAGAGATCCCAGTTGGCGCCGTGGTCCATGCAGCGGGCACGGCGTTTTGCACGAAACGCTCGGCCGTGACGCGATAGCCCGCCATGACCACGAACGCGATGAGCAGTGCGCAGGCTGCCGTTCCGGCCCACCAAACGTTCCGATTTGGGCGAGGTCCAGAATGCAGGCGTCCGGCTACGAAGGGACTGAGGATCCATCCGCCGAGTACCGCGGGCGCGATCAGCCGCGGAATGAGCGCCCATCCATCGAGGCCTGCTTCGTAGATGGCCCATGCTAGGGTGGCAACGAGGATCAGGGCGTAGAGCACGGCTCCCAGGATGCGACCGGACGCGATCAGAACTCCGCTTATCGTCAAAGCCAGCCCGGCGGCGAGATAATACGATGTTCCGCCCAAAACCAGAAGCCAGGCCCCTAACCCGCCGATCCCGACGCCGAGCAATGCGACCACCCCGCCTGTAACGGCGATCAGAGTTCTGCGGCTGCGGCTCTGCATCATGAACTCCTCCTGGCGGGGTGCGGACACGCGGCTACATCCGGCTTTAGACGCGCCGCCGAGTGTGAAACCACGCAGGAGCAGATTTGTTGCCCGTCATTTGACATAAAGGAGCGGATGCGCGAACGAGAGAAGTACAAATTCCGACAGGCGAGTAGCGCAAAGGCAGGCAGATTCAGAGCTATTCTCTTCACGCGGCCAGCAAGGTTCGCCGGCTCTGAAGTCCCCTGAGGGCCCAATGGAGTTCATCCGGAGCCGGCGAGTTGCCTAGCAGAATCAATCTTATTCTGACCGATGATTGCGGTGACTCGTTGCGCAAAACTATCAACGTCGAAAGGCTTTGTGATAACTGCCATGTCCGGTTCGAGATACCCAGGACTAACTGCCGCGTTCTCTGCGTACCCTGTCATAAAAAGCACCTTCAGGCCTGGACGAACGCCGCGAGCAGCATCGGCGATTTGTCGGCCATTCATCCCATTTGGCAAGCCGACATCCGTGACGAGAAGGTCGATCGCTCGGTCCGACTGCAGGATCTTCATCGCCGACGGTCCATCGACCGCTTCCAAAACAATGTAGTCAAGCTCTGTCAGCATCTCTATGACGAGCATCCTGATGGCCGCTTCGTCATCGACGACAAGGACCGTCGCTCCCCCCTTAGCATGCGGTGTCGCCGAGTCGAGACGGGACTTTTCCTCGATATCTTCTCCTTGGTAGCGCGGAAGATAAAGGCAGACCGCCGTGCCCTTACCCAGCTCCGAGTAGATGCGAACTTGGCCGCCGGACTGGCGAGCAAAACCATAGATCATCGAAAGTCCAAGCCCCGTGCCTTGACCGGTAGGCTTTGTTGTGAAAAACGGCTCAAACGCGCGGGCAACTATGTCGGGCGACATGCCCGTCCCGGTGTCGCTTACGCAGAGTGAGATATATTGGCCGCTTGGTATGTCTCTCTCGCGGGCCGCGCGTTCGTCGAGCCAGCGATTACCTGTTTCTATCGTCAAGCGTCCGCCATCCGGCATGGCGTCACGCGCGTTGATACAAAGATTGAGGAGAGCATTCTCGAGCTGAGGCGGATCGACAAGCGTTAACCAGAGACCGGCTTCGAATGCGACCTCGACAGCGATCGAAGGACCGACGGTCCTACGGATAAGCTCATCCAATCCTCCAATGAGCTTGTTTACCAATGTCGGTTTAGGATCGAGGGTCTGCCGACGCGAGAATGCGAGCAAACGGTGAGTTAGGGCAGAGGCTCGTTTTGTCGCGCTTTGAGCGGCTGTGACAAAGCGTTCCAACTCATCGGTTCTGCGTTGCTTTAGCCGACGGTCTAAAAGCTCCAAACTTCCACCGATCACAGCAAGCAGATTATTGAAGTCATGCGCGAGACCGCCTGTAAGCTGGCCGACGGCTTCCATCTTCTGCGATTGGCGTAGGACCTCTTGGGCTTCCTCGAGCTCTTTGGTTCGTTCAGCGACCCGCGCCTCCAAGGTCTCGGCCCATTCGCGAAGGGTGGCTTCGCTTTTGAGCAAGCGAGCTTCCGTTATCTTGCGCTCCGTGATGTCAATAGCCGTCCCCAGCGCCCGGATGCATCGTCCGGAAGCGTCGAAAACCCCCTTGCCCTTCGCGGCGACCCACCTGATGACGCCATCCTCTTTTCCGATGGTCCGATATTCGACATCGTAAACGGCGTGCTGTTCGGGGTTGAGCGCCGACGCAAACGCCTTGCTCGTTTTTTCGACGTCATTCGGATGCAGCCCGGCGTAAAAATCCGCCATACTACAAACTACATTCGGCGAAATGCCGAACATGCCTTTGGTTCGTTCCGACCACGTGAGAACATCGGTCGTAAGATCTAAGTCCCAGGTCCCGATTTCGGCAGCCTCCGTTGCCAGGCGCAGCGATTCCTCACTGAATTCCAACCGCGCCTGATTGGCTCTTCGTTCAGCGGCCAGGATGGCATTTTCGCCCTCCAGCGCCGCCAGCCTATCCTGCCCAAACGTCACGTCGAGTTGGCCGAAGAAGTAGGCGACGTTTCCATCCGCATCGTTGACCGGCGACAGCAATATTCGATTCCAGAATTTCGAGCCGTCCTTTCGATAGTTGCAAATATCAATCTCGATGGGGCGCAAAGATTCGATCGCTTCGCGGATTTGACTGACATGGTCAGGATCGGTTTCCGGACCTTGGAGAACCCGGCAATTCCGTCCTAGCAATTCGTCCTCTTCGTATCCGGTAAGGCTGCAGAACGCGTCGTTCGCGAAAATGATGGGATTGTCGTGCCGGTTGGGGTCCGTGATGACCATCGGCATGCGGGTAGCACGAACGGCGGCGACAAACGGATCAGCATCTGATCTGAAGGTCGAGGCTTTTGGACGTTTGGATTTGGATGTCCCTTCGTCCCTCTCCACCATGCTCCACCCCGACCCACAGACTTGGTTTACTTTGTTCGGCGCTCCGGTTAGCGCACACTTCGATCGATATTTGGTTCGGCCCCTGCACTCAGCCGGAAGTAGTTCTGCTCAGGCCAAGCCGGCGGCGCTTTTTTACAGATTTGCCAACACGTCCAATTTTGCTGGAAAAGTTCCGGCAAGGGAATAGAGATTCCTTTTTTTGGCATACGACCTTGTGCAACACCCTATGCCCTTGTTAAGGCCGCAGGTGCGATTGGCGCTTGCCACTAGGATGGCCCGCGTTCACGGGCTGGCGGCGGGCAGGTCGCGCAAAGTGAAGGCACGGCTGCCGAGCAGAACTCTCCAGCGCCGGATCGACCCTGACGAAAACGCCCGGCCGATGTCGGAGGGCTCGCGCTTGCGTCCTTGCCGGACGGAACGTGTCGGCCTGATCCGGCGCGCAAGTCGCACATTTTACCTTTCAAGGAGGCTTCGTTCGCAGGGGTTGAGAGACCACAGGATGCGCATGACCTAAGATCATATCGAGAAGTTGTCGAGCAGGGCCTCTCCATTGGAGACCAACTATCCCCGTCCTCGTCCGGCTTTTCTTTGAACTCGTCCTTTATTTTTGCCGCCTATTGCCCCTATCTCGGCCGCCGCCGTGGAAGTAGGCATTGCCATTTCTTTGCCGGCTACTCCCGGGAGGCAAATGAGAATACAGCGCCGACAAAGCCGGCGTTCTGGAACCTCAAGCCTCTATCTGCGTTAGTCCGGGTTTTGGCTGGAAAGAAGCGCTGCGGCTCCTGCAGCGGATTTCGAATAGCAAACTACCCGGCAGAGGGTGCACGTGATAATTACTAGACGATCCAGACTTGCTGAGCCGCGTCAAATAGCAGGCGAGTGTTAGCTTTGAGCCTTGGAGTTGTCATGGGACTCGTTACCGAAGCCGATCTTCGTCCACCGCCGGTCGTGCCTCAGGACCCTGCAGAACACACCGGCGGTCCAATGCCGAACGCCAGTGAAAGCGCGGACATGAGGGGCCTCATCAACTCGATGGATTGGTCCGAGACGCCGCTGGGTCGATCCGAGGCCTGGTCTCCGGCACTGCGGATGATGGTCGACTTTCTCCTCGCGAACCGATTTCCGCTGTTGCTGTGGTGGGGACCAGAGTACATTTCGATATACAACGATGCGTATCGTCCCATCCTGGGCGACAAACATCCCGGAGCCCTGGGCCGCCCCTTCAAGGAGGTGTGGCCAGAAATAAAGAACGTCCTCGAACCTCTGATAGACGCCCCTTACCGAGGGGGGCCCGCAACGTGGATGGAAGACATCCTCTTGGAGATCAATCGCCACGGCTTCTTCGAAGAGACCCACTTTACGATCGCCTATAGCCCGGTCCCCGACGATCGCGCACCGCGGGGCATCGGCGGCGTGCTCGCCACGGTGCATGAAATAACGGAGAAGATAGTCGGAGAAAGGCGAATTTCCGCGTTGCGCGACATCGGCGCTCGTAGCGGCGAAGCCAAAACTGCAGAAGAGGCATGTCGTGCCACAGTCGGAGCGCTCGCCAAGTACCCGATGGATGTTCCATTCGCCCTGGTCTATCTGCTCGATGACTCTCAGCGTACTGCGCGGTTGTGTGCCGCAGTGGGTGTCGAACCGGGAGCGCCGATCGCGCCGATGGTCCTGGATCTTCAGGGTCGATCTGCGAGCGATTGGCCAGCATCAGAAGTCACTTCGGGAAGGGCTGTCATCACGGTGGACCGGCTTACTGACCGGTTCAGAAACGTTCCGCCGGGCCCGTGGTCGGACCCGCCCCCGGCCGCGGTGATGATTCCAATAAAATCCAGCGTGTCGCACGATCCTGCGGGGATCATGATTGCAGGCACGAGCGCGCGCCTGCAGTCGGACGAGCAGTATCGGACGTTCCTTGATCTGGCCGCGGCCCAGATTGCCAACTCCGTGGCAGCTGCGCGCGCTTACGAGGAGGAACGAAAACGTTCGGAGGCGTTGGCCGAGATCGACAAGGCCAAGACTCTATTCTTCACGAACATCAGCCATGAGTTTCGAACGCCGCTGACATTGATACTCGGCCCGTTGGAAGCCGCACTTTCCGGCGGAGATGAAAAGGAAAACCAAAGAGAAGAGCTCGAAGTTGCTCACCGTAACGCGATGCGTCTTCTGAAGCTCGTCAATTCTCTGCTGGATTTTTCTCGTATCGAAGCCGGGCGAGCAAACCCCCGGTTCGAGTCGCTCGATCTTGCCAGGTTGACAGTCGATTTGGCCAGCAATTTCCGGTCAGCTTGCGAACAGGCTGGCCTGTCGTTAGCCGTCGATTGCCCTCCTCTGCCCGCGAACGCCCGTGTCGATCGCGAGATGTGGGAAAAGATCGTTCTCAACCTGCTTTCCAATGCATTCAAGTTCACCTTCGAGGGCGAGGTTGCCGTGAGCTTGCGCGCGGTGGACGGATGCGCCGAACTTTCGGTACGTGACAGCGGAGTTGGCATTCCTATCGACAAGATTCCGCGTTTGTTCGACCGGTTTCACCGCATCGAAGGGCAAAAGAGCCGGAACTACGAAGGCACTGGCATCGGTTTATCACTCGTCAATGAGCTCGTGAAGCTTCACGGCGGCGAGGTGCGGGTCGAAAGCGCAGTCGGCAAGGGATCGAGATTCACGCTGCGCATTCCCTTCAGCAAAGGAGAGCTGTCGAGCGATCAGATCGAGGCAGACGCCGGCCGATCGCTCGGAGGGGTCAGCCCGCGAGCTTACGTGCAGGACGCATTGGGTGGAGCAACGCGAGTTGCATCACTCCGCGCCCGATCAACGAGCGGACTTGATTTTGGCGGTGACGCGCCCACAATTGAGCGCAGCAGAGTGCTCGTAGTCGACGATAATGCGGACATGCGCGATTATATCAGCGGTTTGCTTGCCTCCCACTTCGCCGTGGAGGCGGTTGGTGACGGTGAAGCCGCGCTAGCTGCGCTGAAGAGAGGACATTTTGACCTGGTCGTGGCCGACGTGATGATGCCGCGTCTTGATGGCTTCGGTCTGTTGAAGGCAATGCGAGCTGACGACACGCTCTGCGATATTCCGATCATTTTGCTTTCGGCGCGCGCTGGAGAGGAGAGCCGGGTGGAAGGCATCGAGGCCGGTGCCGACGATTATCTCGTCAAGCCGTTCTCGGGCCGAGAGCTTTTGGCGCGCGTCAAAGCACGGCTAGATCTACAGGACACTCGCAAGGCCTATGACAAGCAGATAGAGGCGCTCAACAAGCAGCTGGAGGATGATCTATCCGCTTTGCGCCGCATCCAACAGGTCAGAACGAACCTCATCAACCGCGAGGACTTGAAGACCAGGCTATCGGAAATTCTGTCGGCGGCAGCGGACCTGACGGGTACGGCCAAGGGCAACATTCAACTTTATGATTCAATGACGGGAGTCTTGCGTATCATCGTCCACCAAGGTTTTGGCCAGCGCTTCCTAGATCAATTCCTGCATCAAGGCTCCGCAGCCGTTTGCGATGTCGCTGCACAGAAGATCGAGCGCATGATTTGGGAAGATATCGCAGTAGTACCTGAACTCAGGGACACGGAAGATCTCGCGGTCATTCTGGGGGATGGCATCCGGGCGATCCAATCCACGCCACTTGTCGGGCTGGATGGACGCTTGCTTGGACTTTTGAATAACCATTTCCCCGGCCGACATCGTCCTTCTGATCGGGATCTACGCCATCTGGACCTCCTGGCGCGAATGGCGGCCGATTTCATCGAGAGATGGCAGTCCGATGAGCAGGTGAGGCACCGCGCGCAGCAATTCGAGACCCTCCTCGACCGTGCACCTCTCGGAGTCTATCTGGTGGACGCCGAGCTTCGCATCAGAGACGTCAATCCGCTCGCTAGGCCAGTTTTCGGTGATATCCCCGACTTGATCGGCAAGGACCTCGAAGAGGTCATGAATGTCCTTTGGCCGAAGAATTACGCCGACGAAATCGTGCGGCGATTCCGTCATACCTTGATGACCGGCGAATCATATGAAACGCCGGAGCGGATCGAGCAACGACTGGATCGAAAGACCACCGAGTACTATGAGTGGCGTATCGACCGAATCAAGTTGCCGGATGGTGCGTTCGGCATCGTCTGTTATTTCCGCGACATATCGAACCAGGTCGAGACACGGGAGCGGCTGAAGCTGCTGATCGACGAGCTCAATCACCGGGTCAAGAATACACTCGCAACCGTCCAATCCATAGCGGGTCAAACCTTGCGCAACGCCTCGACGACGGCCGAAGGACGTCGCGCCCTGGAAGCCCGCCTGCTGGCATTGGCCGCGACCCACGATGTCCTGACCCGTCAACATTGGGAAGGCGCGGACATCCATGACGTCATCGGAGGCGCACTTTCGGCACACAAGCCCAGCGGCGACGGCGGACGGATCAGGTTAGCCGGACCGAGTGTGCGGCTTCTCCCAAAGGCAGCCTTGGCGTTCTCCATGGCAATGCACGAGCTTGGCACCAATGCGGTGAAGTATGGCGCTTTATCGGGTGCCAACGGGCGAATCCTGATCCGTTGGGATATTGCCATTTCGGACCCGCAAAAGTTCACGCTTAAATGGACGGAAAGCGACGGGCCGCCGGTGGAGCCTCCCAAACGGCGCGGTTTTGGCTCACGATTGATCGAAAGGGGGCTCGCACAGGATCTAGACGGCCAGATAAAACTGGATTTCGTCCGGTCCGGCCTCGTTTGCATGGTTGTGGCACCAATCGCCGGAATTCAGGCAGGGGCGCCAAGCAGGTTCAGTAATCCCTAGCGGCGTGCTGCAATAGTAGCGCGGCCAAACGATCAGAGCCGTAGTGGAGTTTTGGTACCATGTCCGAAGTTGCTCTGGCCGGGAAACGCGTCTTGGTCGTCGAGGACGAATCGCTAGTCACGATGCTCATCGAAGATACTTTGGCCGAAATAGGATGTGAGCCGGTTGCGTTCTGTTCCAAGTACGAGGATGCCATGTGCAGCGCAAGTACGTTGTCGTGCGACGTAGTCCTCCTCGATGTCAATTTGAATGGGTATCAAACGTTCCCAATCGCGGCCGCTTTGCTGGAGCGAGATATCCCCTTCGTATTCGTAACCGGCTATGGCTCGGCTGGTTTATCCGCGTCGTTGCGACACGCTCCGGTTGTCCAGAAGCCGTTTCGAAGCTCAGATCTCGAGAATGCCCTGAGGGCTGCACTGACAGTTCGGTCCCCAGGAGGGCCGACCGCGCAGGAGCAAGGTAGCTCAACAATCTGACATCTAAGTAGTCTTGCCGAACAGCAGGTCATCCTTTTGCCTCGAACGTTGCTTGACGGAATAGCGACGTGGGAGGACCACCAGGACATTCGTTCGCGAATTCGGCTGGCCGATGCGCGGGGAAGCGGAAACGGACTTCGTTTCAGGTCACGCAAAACATCAGCTGATATATTCTATCCTATACCGGAATATATTCTTTGATATATCGACTTCGATCAATAGCGTGGCTGCCGTTCGCACATCATGGGACACGGCCATGGCTAGCGATCCAGCAAAACAATCTGACGATACAAGCGACCCGGCTTGCCATGATCACCAAGACAGCAGGACTGCCGCCGGGCCGCTTGGCGCGACCTATTGGATCACCGGGCTCCCGGGCGCCGGGAAAACCACCATCGCGCGTCTGCTCTGGACCAAGCTGAGATCCGAGGGATTACCCGCCATTTTGATCGACGGTGATCGCATGCGCAACATCCTCGGGGACCGCTTCGGGTATAGCCGCGAAGAACGAGAGCAGCTCGCAGGCATCTATGGACGATGGTGCCTAGAACTCAACCGGCAAGGAACTGATGCAGTATGCGCAACGGTTTCCATGTTCGAG
>NZ_JAFAVV010000971.1 GCF_019242285.1 Bradyrhizobium sp. | reverse complement strand
GGCTCCGCGGCGGCGAAAGTGTTCGCGCACCAGACGCTCGAGCTCGGCGGCAAGACGCCGGTGATGGTGTTCGACGATTTCGATGTCGACCGCGCCGTCAGCTATGCCGCCTTCGGCGCCTTCATCGGCGCAGGCCAGACCTGCGTCTGCGCCTCGCGCCACCTGGTGCAGGCCTCGATCTACGACGAGTTCGTCGAGAAGCTGAAGCGCAAGACCGAGAGCATCCGGATCGGTGATCCCTTCGATGCCGCGACCCAGCTCGGCCCGGTGATCTCCGCCCGGCAGCGCGATCGCGTGCTGTCCTATTGCGGCTTCGGCCGCGACGACGGCGCGCGGCTGGTGGCCGGCGGCGGACCGGCCAGCGTGCCCGGTCACGAGAACGGCTATTTCATCCAGCCGACCGTGTTCGCCGACGTCAAAAGCGACATGCGCATCTTCCAGGAGGAAGTGTTCGGGCCGTTCACCTCGGTGACGCCGTTCAAGGACGAGGCCGAGGCCTTGCGGCTCGCCAATGATTCCCCGTTCGGGCTCGCGGCCGCGATCCGCACCCGCGACGTTGCACGCGCCCATCGCGTCGCAGCCCGCGTCAAGGCCGGCATCGTCTGGGTCAACGATCATCACCGGCTCGACCCGGCCTCGCCCTGGGGCGGCGTCGACGATTCCGGCGTCGGCCGTGAGTTCGGCACCGAGAGTTTCGACGATCATTTCAACAGCAAGAGCGTCATGGTCGCGACCCACGACGCGCCGTTCGACTGGTACCGCGACACGGCCGCGCAGCAGCGCCTGAATTAGCTTGAATTGCGGCGAGCCGGCGGCAAGACCGGCGATCGCTTCGTACGAATTGTTCAAGGGGGAGTAAACGTCATGACGTCAGTGAATGCCGGTGCGCGTCTCGACCGGCTGCCGATCTCGTCGTTCCACTACCGGATTTTCTGGCTGGTCGGCGCCGGCATGTTCTTCGACGGCTATGATCTCTATGTCGCCGGCGGCGTGCTGGCCTCCCTGATCCAGACCAAGTTCTCCACGCTGCCGCAGAATCTGCAGTTCATCTCGCTGACCTTCGTCGGCATGACGCTGGGATCGCTGATCACGGGATTCGTCGGCGACCGCTTCGGGCGGCGGTTCACCTATCAGGTCAACCTCCTGATCTTCGGGCTGGCGTCGCTGGCGGCTGCCTTCGCGCAGGACATGACGCAGCTCATCGCCTGCCGTTTCGTGCAGGGCCTGGGCCTCGGCGCCGAGATCGTCGTCGGCTATTCGACCATGACCGAGTTCGTGCCGCCGAAAACGCGCGGGCGCTGGCTGTCGATGATGGCATTCATCGTGGTCGCCGGATTTCCCGCAACCTCGCTGCTCGGCTATCTGATCATCCCGGCCTTCGGCTGGCGCCCGATGTTCGTGATCGCCGGTATCGGCTCCCTGTTCGTCTGGTACCTGCGCAAGAACCTGCCGGAATCGCCGCGCTGGCTCGAGGCCCAGGGCCGCACCGAGGAGGCCGAGGCCCTGATGCAGGCGATCGAGACGGAAGCAAGCGGCGGCAAGCCGCTGGCGCCGGTGGCGGCGCCGTCGCCCGCGCCGCTGGTCGCCGCGAGCGAACTGCTGCGACCGCCGCTGCTGCAGCGAATGGTCGTCGGCTGCTGGGTGCTGATCTCGATCAACACGCTGATCTTCGGCTTCGTGCTGTTCCTGCCGCAGTTCTTCCTGCGCCAGGGACTGACCATCACCAATTCGCTGGCCTACACGGTGGTGCTGTCGGCCGCGTCGCTGGTCGGCTGCGGGCTCGGCGCCTATACGTCCGACGCCGTCGGCCGGCGCTTCAGCATCATCGGCGCCTCGATCGTGACCATCATTGCCGGCTACGTCTATGCCCGTTTCGACGCCGCTTCCGATGCAGCCATCGTGCTGGCGATCGGATTCATCCTGATCGTCGCCATCTATGTGCAGACCGCGATCCTCTATGGCGTCTATACGCCGGAGCTGTTTCCGACCGAGATCAGGCTCCGCGCCAACGGCATCTGCAACATGTTCGGGCGCGGCGCCACCGTGCTGTCGCCCTTCATCGTCGGCGCGCTGATGGGATCCTACGGGCTGCCCGGCGTGATCTGGCTGATGACCGCCCTCGTCGTGGTCCAGATCCTGGTGGTGTGGGCCTGGGGCGTCGAGCCGCGCAACCGCGGCCTCGAGCAGGTCGCGGCGCAGGCGTGAGCCGAGCGCGGGCTGTCGGCTAGATCCACGTAGCCCGCGTGAGCGCAGCGACACGCGGGACCACCACCGAACATTTTCCCGGATGTCGCTTCGCTCATCCGGGCTACGCCTGCTGCCTGATCATTGTGGACCACGACGCGATTTCATCGTTTTGCTACTTTTGGTGGTTCAAAATGATGGCTCGTTTGATAGTGTCGCGCGCTCCCGCGCACCGCGCATCCCCGATATTCCCAGCCCCGTCGTCCGAGGCGATTTCATGAAACCGTCATTGAAGGTTCTGCTTGTCTCATGCGCAACGATCGGTGCGACGAGCCTGACGCTGGCACAGTCCGCTCAGCCTCCCTCCAATGCAACGCCGTCGCTGCAATATGCCAACCAAGGCTGGACCGACGACGACCGGCAGGCGTTCTACACGACGAGCCAGGGGTCGCACATGATCCCCTATCTGTGGTTCAAGGCGCTGCGCCGCCTCGATGTCGACGAGCCGTTCGCCGGCGACCAGCTCGTGCGCTACGGCTATCTGCCGAACGACAGGTCGAAGCTCAATCCCGAGGGGCTGCCGGTCGGCTTCGCCATCGACGGCGACGTGTCGACCGGCCAGCTCGGCATGAGCTGCGCCGCCTGCCACACCGGGCAGGTCGAATATCAGAAGGACGGCGTGACGCAGCAGCTCCGCATCGACGGGGCGCCGGCGCTGACGGATTTCCAGGCCTTCCTCACCGACCTCACCACGGTCAGCAAGGCGACGCTCGAGAATGCGGACCGTTTCGGCAAGTTCGCCCATGCCGTGCTGGGCAACCGCTATTCCGCGACGCGCGCCGAGGCGCTAAAGACTGACTTCGCCGCCTGGCTCAAGCAGTGGACCACCTTCATGGACAGGAGCCTGCCGGCGTCCTCCCCCTGGGGGCCAGGCCGGCTCGACGCCTTCGGCATGATCTTCAACCGTGTCGCCGGCAAGGACCTCGGCATCGACGCCAATTTCCAGACCGCCGATGCGCCGGTGAGCTATCCGTTCCTGTGGAACGCCTCGCGACAGGACAAGACGCAATGGACCGGCGGCGTTCCCAACGGCCTCTACATCAACGCGATCGGACGCAACGCCGGCGAGGTGTTCGGCGTATTCGCCGATTTCAGCCCGAAGAAGCGCCTGTTGCCGCCGCCGATCGACTACGGCCGAAGCTCGATCAAGTTCACCAACCTGCAGCAGCTCGAAGAAAAGATCAGAGCCTTGCGGCCGCCGCCATGGCCGTTTGCGCTCGACCAGACTCTCGTCGACAAGGGCCGCGTCATCTATGCCCAACAATGCGGTGGCTGCCATGATCCGAAGCCGTTGCCGGAGGGCACCTGGTTGACGCAGGTGCAGGCGGTCGGGACTGACCCCAGGACATATGACAACGCGCAACGGACCTCGCAGACCGGCATCCTCGCGGGCGAGCTGTCGCCCAATCCGCCGGGATCGCGGCTGTCGAACCCTGCCGCCACCGACGACGTCCTCGCCACCGTGGTCGTGGGCGCGCTGTTCGAAGATGCCTTTCCTCCGCTGCCGAAGCTTCCAAACCCCAACAGCGGAGTATGGCTCGCGATCCGGAAGGATTTCTCGGTGGTGCTGCCGGAATTGCAGAAGGTCTCGCTGCTTGGCCTGCTGCGCGACCGCGCGATGCTGGAGAACGTCAAGACGCATCTCCACGACCGCCTCGCCAACATCTACAAGCTGCCGGGCGACGCCCACGCCTATGAAGCGCGGGTGCTGCGCGGCATCTGGGCGACCGCGCCCTATCTGCATAACGGCTCCGTGCCGAACCTCTGGGAGCTTTTGACGTCACCGGCCCAGCGCCAGCCGTTCTTCATGGTCGGCAGCCGGACCTACGATCCGAAGAACGTCGGCTTCGCCACCGATGCCTCCCCGTTCAAGAGCGGCAAGCTCGCGGTGAGCGGCGCAGACGTGCAACCAGGCAACGGCAATGGCGGGCACGAGTACGGCACGGCGCTCACCGACGAGGAGAAGTGGGCGCTGATCGAATATTTGAAGCAATTGTGAGAGGTCGGTCTTCGCAGGGCGGATTAGCGAAAGCGCAATCCGCCTTCCGTCACCTGATCCTCACTGCTTGCCGGTCGAATCTACCTGCATCTGACGAGCGGCGGATTACGCTTCGCTGACCGCCTCACGAACTGCGACTCGGCGACGCCGGGTCCCGCGGTCGTCGCCCGGCCTGACCGGGCGACCCAGCATTCCAGAGACTTCCCCGTCGCGCCGGAGTGTCGCGCCTCACACCTTCCGATTTTCGGAAATTAACTTGACGCCACCCCCAAATCAGTGGCATTATGCGCCCGTCCTGCCGCCACAGGAGGGGCGCTTCGCGATCGTCACGGACGTGGGCGGTGGGATGCGATGGACGCGATGGTGTCAGCCGCGCTTTGAGCGTGTGGACGAATGGCATCGACGCGGACTGCGAAGGCGTGTGGTCCTGGCGCCCCGACGCTGGCGCTAAGTTGGCGGGTGATGATTCGCTGACGACGGGGGCAAGAAAGCCCGGTCCCCGGGGAGAGCACGCTATAAGCGTTAACACCATCGCGCAGGGAAGGCCGGTTGCTCCGGCTCGTACCTGTGGTGACTGCCGCCTGCGTTTCTTGTTGCAGGCGGGCCATGGGTGCGACCGGCACCCGGCCTTCCCTGCGCCCTCCCGATTTTCAGGGCGCGATGCTTGGTACAACTCGGGCAGATGATGCCGCGAGAAGGCCGATGCATGTCTCGTTGGAGCACCGTCATTGCGAGGAGCGCAGCGACGAACCAATCCAGTCTTTCTATCTGGGCAGCGATGGATTGCTTCGCTCGCAATGACGGTGGAGCTGTAGGGTGGGCAAAGCGGGGTTCTGCGCCGGAGTACACCACGCAACAGAAGAAGCGTGCCCACCATTGCACGGCTCTGCTGTCGAGGGAATGGTGGGCACGCTTCGGCCTTCGCTCTTCGAGCAAAGCCCGAATCCTTGCCCACCCTGCGAAACCTGCTGTTTGAAAGTCGAATCCGAATTCGATGACGAGCGCGTCAGATCGCGCGCGCGAAGCGACGGAAGCCGGGCACGCCGGTGATCGCCTCGAAATTCGCATCGCGCTGCGCGGCACCGGGCCGCGCTGCGACAGGAGAATGGTGCGGGCAATAAACTCGGCGTCGTCGGCGCGGCCCGCGCGTATCTTCGGCGCCATGGCTGCGATCGCCTCGCCAAGACCTCAGACGTTCTTCAGCGCGACGCGGAACTCGGCCTCGGTCTTGGCCTTGACCTCATCGAGGGTGACGCCGTCGGCGAGCTCGATCAGCGCCATGCCGTCATGGCCGTGCTTGTCGATGGTGAATACGGCGAGATCGGTCACGACCATGTCGACCACCCGCTCACCGGTCAGCGGCAGCGTGCATTGCTTCAGGAGCTTCGCGCCGTCCTTGGCGGAATGCTCCATCACCACCACGACGCGCTTGACGCCGGCGACGAGATCCATCGCCCCGCCCATGCCCTTCACCATCTTGCCCGGGATCATCCAGTTGGCGAGGTCGCCATTCTGCGCGACCTGCATCGCGCCGAGGATGGAGAGGTCCATATGACCGCCGCGTACCATGCCGAAGGAATCGGCCGAGGAGAAATAGCTCGTGGTCGGGAGCTCGCTGACGGTCTGCTTGCCGGCATTGATGAGGTCCGCGTCCACCTCGTCCTCATACGGGAACGGCCCCATGCCGAGCATGCCGTTCTCGCTCTGCAATTGCACGTCGATGCCGTCGGGGATGTAGTTCGACACCAGCGTCGGGATGCCGATGCCGAGATTGACGTAATAGCCGTCGTGCAATTCCTTCGCGGCGCGCGCCGCCATCTGCTCGCGGGTCCAGGCCATGGGCTTCTACTCCGTTGCGGCGGCAGCCGCCTTGTCGGGGCGCGGCCGGGTGTTGCGGAACTCGATGCGCTTGTTGGCCGCGCCCACCTCGACGATGCGCTTGACGAAAATCCCGGGGGTGTGGATGTGATCCGGATCGAGCTCGCCGGCCGGAACCAGATGCTCGACTTCCGCCACGGTGACCTTCGCCGCGGTTGCCATCATCGGGTTGAAGTTGCGCGCGGTCTTTCGGTAGATCAGATTGCCCGCGGTATCGCCCTTCCAGGCATGGACGATGGCGAGGTCGGCGAACAGGCCGCGCTCCATCAGGTACTTCTCGCCGTCGAATTCCTTCACTTCCTTGCCCTCGGCGATCAGGGTGCCGACGCCCGTCTTGGTGTAGAACGCGGGAATGCCGGCGCCGCCGGCGCGGATGCGCTCGGCCAGCGTGCCCTGCGGATTGAATTCGAGCTCCAATTCGCCGGCGAGGTACTGCTGGGCGAACAGCTTGTTCTCGCCGACATAGGACGAGATCATCTTCTTGATCTGCCGCGTCTCCAGCAGCCGGCTCAGGCCGATGCCGTCGACGCCGGCATTGTTGGAGACCACGGTCAGGTTCTTCACGCCCGAATCGCGTATCGCATCCGACAGCGTTTCGGCAATGCCGCACAGCCCGAAGCCGCCCGACATGATTATGATGCCGTCCTTGAGGAGGCCCTCGAGGGCCGACTTGGCGTCGGGATAGACTTTGTTCATGAATGCAGCCTGAGCGGGAGAGGGGCCGAAACGGCCGACATTGAGGGGATTATTAGGCGAAATCTTCGCAGTGCGTCAATGCGACCTTGTCCTGGCATGACGAAGCGGAGCTCGGCCGCACTGACCCGTAGCCTTACCGGAGCCACACTTCCGACATGGCCTTGAAAGCGTCAAGAAAACCCATCAAGTTGCGGGGGTTGGCGGGGGTTTGGCGCCCCCCGCCCGACTCTTCGACCAGCGACCCGACGCCACCCGATCAGGAATGTCATTGACGATGGCCCAAGGAATGCGGCGCCTGGGGACGCCGGTTGCGGCGTTGCTCGCCCTGGCGCTGGTCGGCCTCGCCGCGACCTCCTGGCTGATCAACCGCGACGCTCTTCGTCAGGCGGTGGAAGCGCAAATCCGCAACGTCACCGGGCTCGATCTCGTGATCAACGGCCCGATCGACATCTCGGTGTTTCCGGCAAGCTGCGTCTCCTTCCATGACGTCGGGCTGAGGGGCGCGGCGGCCTCCGATCCGGCCCTGCGCGTCGACGTGCTCACGGCGAATCTGAGATTGCTGCCGCTGCTGCTGCGGCGCTACGAGATCGCCGACGTCATGATGCTGCGCCCGCAGATCCACGTGGTGCGCGATGCCAGCGGCGACAGCAACTGGACGCCGTTCGTGCAGACCATCGCACGCACGATGAAACCCGGCGGCGACAACCAGATGTCGTTCTCCGAAATCCGCATCCAGGACGGCATTCTGGCGTATGAGGACGCCACCCGTCACGTCACCGAGAAGCTCGACGATATCGATCTGTCGCTGGCCTGGCCCTCGATCTCGCGCTCCTTCGCCGCGACCGGGCAGTTCGACTGGCGCGGCGAGCGGATCGACTCTTCGATCAGCGTCAGCGATTTCGTGGCCGCCCTGTCGGGCGACCGCGCCGGGCTGAAGGCGCGGCTGTCCAGCGCGCCGCTGAAGCTGGCGTTCGACGGCACGGTCGCCAACCGCACCAGCGCGATGATGGAGGGGACGCTGACCGTCGACAGCCCCTCGCTGCGCAACGCGCTGCAATGGACCGGGCAGGCGCCGCCCGGCGCCGGCGGCTTCGGCCGCTTCGCGCTGCGTGCGCGCGCCAACGTGGTGGGCGCCGCGATCGCGCTGACCAACGTCAATGTCGAGCTGGACGGCAATGTCGCCGAAGGCGTCATGACCTATTCCAACAACGGACGGCAGACCCTGCAGGCGACGCTTGCCGCCGACACGCTCGACTTCAGCCCCTACATCACCACCGTCCGCCTGCTCGCCAGCGGCGCGCGCGACTGGAATCACCAGTTGTTCGACCTCAACGCGCTGTCGGCCACCGATCTCGACATGCGGCTGTCGGCGGCGCGGGTCGTCGTCGGCACCACAAGGCTCGGCCGCACCGCGTTCGGCGCCAATCTGCGCGGCGGCGCGCTCGCGCTTTCCGTCGGCGAGGCGCAGATGTGCGGCGGGCTCGCCCGCGGCTCGTTCGGGATCGCGCGGGCGGACACGATGGCCGACGTCAAGGTGCAGTTCCAGTTCACCGACATCGACCTGCAACCCTGCGGCAACGACCTGTTCGGCGTCACCAAACTGTCCGGCCGCGGCAATCTCAACGTCTCGCTGATGGCGGCGGGCTCGAGCCCGTTCGGGCTCGCGCAGTCGCTCGACGGCACCGCGATCCTGACCGCGCATGAGGGGGCGCTCGCCGGCCTCAACGTCGAGCAGCTCTTGCGGCGGCTGGAACGGCGGCCGTTGTCGGGCGCCGGCAATTTCCGCACCGGCTCGACCCCCTATGACAATCTCACGGTCTCGCTGAAGTTCGCCAACGGCGTTGCGACTACCGACGACGTCCGCATCGAGGCGCCGTCGACCCGCATCACGCTGACGGGGTCGACCTCGGTGCCGAACCGCGAATACGATCTGAAGGGGACGGCGAGCCTGACCTCGAACGGCACCTCCAGCTTCGATCTGCCCTTCATCGTGCAGGGGCCGTGGGAGGATCCGCTGATCTTTCCGGACCCGGACAGCCTGATCCGGCGATCGCCGGCTTCGGCGCCGCTGCTGGACGCCCTCAAGGACAGGAAGACCCAGGACACCATGCGCTCGGTGCTGGAGCGGTTGACCGGCGGCGGACTGCGGCCGCCGCCACCCGATACCGAAGATCCCCCTGCAAGCAGCACGCCCAATGCCGCCGGAGAGTCGAAACCGAACTCCGGAGATTCGAAACCGAACTAAAGTGCAAGCGCGCTTTCTGCCGCACACCGCACATCGCGCTAGCTCGCCCCCCGCCGCTTGCGCTAGTGTTTTACCCAGCCGGTTAAATAGATCGGTTCGATCAGGGAGAAAGACGTGAAATCAAGGGGTAAGGCAATCCTTTCTGTCGCCATCGCGGCGCTCCTCTATACGGCAACGCCGGCATTTGCCCAGAAAACGATTACCGTCTGGTGGGGCAAGGGTTTCTACAAGTCCGAAGACGATGCGCTGCTCGATACGATCAAGAAATTCGAGGCCAAGACCGGCATCAAGGTCGAACTGTCGCAATACGCCATCCAGGACATGATCCCGAAGACGGTGGCGGCGCTCGACGCCGGCACCGTGCCCGATGTCGCCTATTCGGACACGTATGACGTCCAGGCGCAGGGCAAATGGGCCTATGAGGGCAAGCTCGAGGACCTCTCCGACGTGATGACGCCGATCCAGGACCGGTTCGCGCCGAACACGCTGGAAGCGTCGAAGCTCTACGACAACGTCGCCAAGAAGAAGGCCTATTACGGCTTCCCGCTGAAGCAGCAGAGCATGCACGTCCAGATCTGGAAGGACATGCTGGACAAGGCCGGCTTCAAGCCGGAGGACATCCCGAACGACTGGAACGGCTACTGGACGTTCTGGTGCGACAAGGTGCAGCCGGCGATCCGCAAGGCGACCGGCCAGCGCATCTACGCCGTCGGCCAGCCGATGGGCGTGGAATCGACCGATTCGTTCCAGTCGTTCTACACCTTCATGGACGCCTATCACGTCAAGCTGGTCGACGACGACGGCAAGCTCCTGGTCGACGACCCCAAGGTGCGCGACGGCCTCGTCCACGCACTGAAGGACTACACCGACACCTACGTCAAGGGCTGCACGCCGCCCTCCTCCACCACCTGGAAGGACCCCGACAACAACGTCGCCTTCCACAACAAGACGATCGTGATGACCCACAACTTCACGATCTCGATCGCGGCGAAGTGGTTCGAGGATTCCACCAATCCGGCACTGACCGATGCGCAGCGCGCCGCCGGCAAGCAGGCCTACGAGCAGGACATCATCACCGCGTCGTTCCCGAAGGCGCCGGATGGCTCGACCATCCGCTACCGCTCCGACGTCAAGACCGGGCTGATCTTCGCCAGCGCCAAGAACAAGGCGGAAGGCAAGCAGTTCATCAGCTTCCTGCTTCAGGAGGAAAACGTCCGGCCCTATATCGAGGGCGCGCTCGGCCGCTGGTTCCCCGTGACGACCGCGAGCCAGCAGAGCCCGTTCTGGCAGGCGGACCGCCATCGCAAGGCCGTCTACAACCAGTTCATGGGTGGCACCGCGCCGTTCGACTTCACCAAGAACTGGAAGTTCACCATCCTCAACAACGAGAACGTCTGGGCCAAGGCGATGAACCGTGTGGTCAGCGAGAAGGTCCCGGTGGAGAAGGCCGTCGACGAGCTGATTGCCCGCATCAAGGACGTCGCGGGCTAGCTTGCGTCTCCCTCTCCCCGCCCTTGCGGGGAGAGGGTCGGGGTGAGGGACTCTCTCAACGAGCGCAACTCGCGGAGAAAGCCCCTCACCCGGATCGCCACGGCGATCCGACCTCTCCCCGCAAGAGCGGGGAGAGGTGTAGCCAACCCCGGCAGCGGTTTGCATGGCCGGCCCTACGATTCGAGTCTGCACATGGCGATCACACTTTCCGCATCCGATGTCCCGCGCCCGCCGCTGTCGGCGCGGCTGTCGCCGCCTCAGGTGTGGGGCATCGTGCTGCTGACGCCTTATCTGCTGGTGTTCCTGGCGTTCGTGGTCTACCCGATCGGCTACGGGCTCTGGCTCGCGCGCCAGCCGGAGAGCTATGTCGCCCTCTACAACGACCCGATCTTCGCGCGGGCCGCGATCAACACGCTGATTTTCCTGTTGATCGGCATCAACGTCAAGATGCTGATCGCGCTGTTCCTGTCCGGCTTCTTCGTCGAGCAACGCACCTGGATCAAATGGCTGGCGGTGCTGTTCATCCTGCCCTGGGCGGTGCCGTCGATCCCGACCATCCTGTCGGTACGCTTCATGCTCAATCCCGAATGGGGCATGGTCAACCACATCATCTTCAGCCTCACCGCCGATGACGGTCCGAACTGGCTCAACGACCCGACCATCGCGCTGACCATGGCGATCGGCGTGCACATCTGGAAGTCGCTGCCGTTCTGGACCCTGATCCTGGTCACCGGGCGGCTCGCGATCTCGCACGACCTGTTCGAGGCCGCCTCCGTCGACGGCGCCACCTGGTGGCAGAAATTCCGCTACGTCACCTGGCCGTCGATGCAGACGCTCTACATCACCTGCACGCTGCTCTCGATGATCTGGACGCTCGGCGACTTCAACAGCGTCTACCTCCTGACCGGCGGCGGCCCGGCCGACCTCACCCACGTGCTGTCGACGCTCGGCATCCGCTATCTCCGTCTCGATCAGCTTTCGCTCGCGATGGCCTCGATCGTCTGCGCGCTGCCCTTCGTGCTGCCGCTGGTCTATTTCATGATGAAACGGCTGTCGCGATGAAGCTTCCCACACTGCGAGAGATTGGCACCGAAGCGCGGTTGCTGCTGATCGGCATCCCGGTCTTCCTGTGGACCATGATTCCGATCTATCACATGTTCCTGTTCGCGATCTCGCCGAAGGAGGACGCGTTCTCGGGCAAGCTGTGGCCCGATCATCCGACGCTGCACAATTTCGAGATCGTGTTCCGCCAGCAGCACTATTTCCTGCGCGATTTCTACGTGCAGTTCTGGAACTCGATGGTGATCGCGGCCGCGGTCGGCGCGCTGACCCTGTTCGTCGCGACTGCCGCGGCGTTCTCGATCTCACGGCTGCGCGTGCCCGGCGGGCGCATGGTGATGAACCTCGCGCTGTTCACCTATTTCATTCCGGCCGCGTTCCTGGCCGTGCCGATGTACCGGACCATGGCCACCTACGGCCTGCTCAACAATCATTGGTCGCTGATCCTGGCGATGGTCACGATCGCCTCGCCCTATGCGATCTGGGTGCTGAAGCAGGCCTCCGACAAGCTGCCGGTCGAGCTCGACGAGGCCGCCGTGATGGACGGCGCCACCACCTTGCAGATCTTCCGCCTGGTCTATCTGCCGCTGATGATGCCGTCGCTGGTCGCGATCGGCACCTATGCCGTGCTGCTCGCCTGGAACGAATATCTCTACGCCTTCCTGCTGCTCTCCAACGACCAGGAGATCACGCTGCCGGTCGCGCTCGGCAATTTCCTCGCCGCCGACGATTCGCCGTGGGAATTGCTGATGACCACCGGCTTCATCTACGCGTTGCCGCCGGCCGCGGTCTATTACGCCTTCCGCCGCTACATGGTCGGCGGTCTCACCGCAGGCGCGGTGAAGTCTTAAGCTCGTCGTCATCGCGAGGCGCCCCGGATCCGCAGGGTGGGCTGAGGCGCGCAGCGTCGTGCTCACCCTTCTCTCGATAGCATTGCTTTGCATGGTGGGCACGCTTCTGCCTTCGTGTGTCGAGCTTTCGTGCAAGGGGTCGCTTTGCCCACCCTGCGGCACCGAACAAGCGTCGATGTTCTCGCGACGGGATTCGTCCGAGCTTTGCCGAGACTTCACCCTCGAAAAATCAGAGGGCGCAGGGAATGCCGGGTGAAGGCCTCACCCATGGCCCGCCTGCAACAAGAAACGCAGGCGGCAGTCACCACAGGTTCAGCCGATCAACCGGCATTCCCCGCGCGATGGTGTTAACGCTTATACCGTGATCTCCTCGGTGCTCCGGGCTTTCTGGCCACCGTCGCTTTCCGGGTCGTACCGGAAAGCTTGATTCCAGCGTCGGGGAATCAGGACCACACGGCTTCGCAGTCCGCATCGATGCCGCTCGTCTTGCGACACCTCCGCGTCCACCGCATCCCCG
>NZ_JAFAVV010000969.1 GCF_019242285.1 Bradyrhizobium sp. | reverse complement strand
ATAGTTCGATGCTTTGCATCGCCCCGGAATGACAGCGAAGAGATATTTACGGCACCAGCACGGCGCGGCCGACCAGCTTGCCCTGATGCAAGTCATGCAGCGCCTCGTTGGCGCTGGCAAGCGGCATCGGCGTCACCGGGATCGGTGGAATCTTCCTGGCCCGCACGAGGTCGAGCAATTCACGCGTCTCGCGCAGGTTGCCGACATAGCTGCCCTGGATGGTGACGGCCTTCATCGGGATCAGCGGCAGCGCCCATGGCGCGCCGCCGCCGAACAGGCCGACCATCACGAGCTTGCCGCCCTTGGTCAGGCAGTCGAAGCCGAGCTGCGTCGTAGCGGCGTTGCCGACCAGGTCGATCACGGCGCGGATCGGCTGGCCGGCCTTCTGCGCGAGCTGCGCCAGCGCGTCCGGGGCCTTGCCGTCGACGGTCGCGAGCGCGCCGGCATTCTCGGCTGCCTCGCGCTTTCTGGCGTCGATGTCGACCACGATCGCGCCCTTGCCGCCCATCGCCTTCAACAGCGACAGCGCCATCAGCCCGAGCCCGCCGGCGCCGAAGATCACGATTGGTGTGTCAAAGTCCTTTTCGACTTTCTTCAGGGCGGAATAGGTGGTGACGCCGGAACAGGCGTAAGGCGCCGCCGTGACCGGGTCCAGCCCCTTCAGGTCCAGGAGATATTTCGGGTGCGGCACCGTCATGTGGTCGGCATAACCGCCGTCGCAATAGACGCCGAGCGCATTCGGCTTCACCGCGCACATGTTCTCGTCGTCGGCGAGGCAGGCAGCGCACTTGCCGCAGCCGAGCCAGGGATAGGCCAGCGCGACGTCGCCGACTTTCAGACCGCCCTTGTCGCTCTCCTTCACGTCCGGCCCGAAGGCCACGACCTCGCCAACCGTCTCATGGCCCATCGTCCGCGGCAGCGACACGCCGCGGTCCTTCAATGACAGCGGCTTGCGGCCATGGCCGAGATCGTAGCCGCCCTCCCAGATGTGGAGGTCGCTGTGACAGACGCCGGCCGCCTTGACCTTGATCAAAACCTGCGTGCCCGAAGGCTGCGGCGTCGGCTGATCGACCTCCTTCAGCGGTGCGTTGAATTCGGCAACCTGGAAACTCTTCATGGCGTCACTCCCGGGCTTCTTGGCCTTATGAAGTGTCTTTAGTTTACGCCAGCGGATGATGGCAAGCCACGTGCTGGCCGGGTGCCACGAGACGCAATTGCGGTATTTCCTCGCGGCATTGCTGGTCTGCGCGAGGGCAGCGGGTGCGGAAACGGCAGCCCGAGGGCGGCGCGATCGGCGACGGCGGCTCGCCGGCCGGCACGCGCTCCGCTGGCCGCACGTCGGGATCGGGCACCGGGATCGCCTCGAGCAGGAGCGCGGTATAAGGATGCGCCGGCCTGGCGAAAAGCTGCGCGGATTGCCCGACCTCGCAGAGCCGGCCGAGATACATCACCGCGACGCGGTCGCTGACCGCCTTCACCACGGCGAGATCGTGGGCGATGAACAGCAGCGTCAGCCCATAGCGCGCCTTCATCTCCTCCAGCAGGTTGAGGATCTGGGCGCGGATCGAGACGTCGAGCGCGGAGACCGGCTCGTCGCAGACGATGAACTCCGGCTTCAGCACCAGCGCCCGCGCAATCGAGACGCGCTGGCATTGCCCGCCGGAGAATTCATGCGGCAGGCGTCCCATCACCAGCGCGGGATCGAGCCCGACCGCGCTCAGCACCTCGGAGACCTGCGCCTCGCGCTCCCTGGCGTCCTTCACGCCCGATATCACCAACGGCTCGGCAACGATGTCGCCGATGCGCCGCCGCGGATTGAGCGAGGCGATCGGGTCCTGGAAGATCAGTTGCGCCCGCCGCCGCATTCGGCGCAGCGCCTCGCCCTTCATCGCCGTCAGCTCCTCGCCGTCGAACAACACCCGGCCCGACGTGGCGCGACGGAGCTGCAGGATGGCGCGGCCGAGCGTCGACTTGCCGCAGCCGGATTCGCCGACGAGGCCCAGGGTCTCGCCGCGCGCGACCTCCAGGCTGACGTCGGACACCGCATGCACGGTCTTGCTGCCCGCACCATATTCGACGACGAGGTTCTCCACCTTCAGGAGCGTGCCCGACCAGGCGGCGCGCATCACATCGAGCATCATGCGCCGGCGCCTTCGGCAAGCCGGAGCGGATGAAAGCAGGCATAGTGGTGCGCCGGCGTCTCGGCAGCCGACAGCGGCGGCTTGGCGCTGGCGCAATGGCCGTCGGCATAGCGGCAGCGCGGCGCGAACGCGCAGCCGGCGAGCGGCCGGGTCGGATCGGGCGGCCGCCCGCTGATTGCCGGCAACGGCGCATGCGGCGCGGCATCGAGCTTCGGGATCGCGCCGAGCAGCGCCTCGGTGTAGGGCATCTGCATCCGCTTGAACAAGGCCTGCGTTGGCGCCCTTTCAACCACGCGGCCTGCATACATCACCGCGACCTCGTCGGTGCGGCCGGCGACCACGCCGAGGTCGTGGGTGATCAGGATCATCGCCATGTGGCGGCGGCGCTGCTCGCGCGCGAGAAGATCGAGGATCTGCGCCTGGATCGTGACGTCGAGCGCCGTGGTCGGCTCGTCCGCGATCAGGAGTCTCGGCTCGCAGGACAGCGCGATCGCGATCGCCACCCGCTGGCGCATGCCGCCGGAAAGCTGGTGCGGATATTGCGCGAGCCGCTGCTCGGGCGCGGGAATGCCGACGGCGGCGAGCAGCTCGGCGCTGCGCTTGCGTGCCGCACCGAGGTCGAGCGCGAGGTGCTCCTGCAAGGTCTCGATCAACTGCGTGCCGATGGTCAGGACCGGGTTCAGCGAGGTCATCGGGTCCTGGAACACCACCGCTAGCGATCGCGCGCGCAGCTTGCGCAGGGCCGGCTCGTCGCAGCGCGCCAGATTCTGGCCGTCAAACATCACGCGGCCGGCGAGCTTCGCCTGCTTCGGCAGCAATTGCAGGATCGCGCGCGACAGCATGGTCTTGCCGCAGCCGGACTCGCCGACGATGCCGAGCGTGCGGCCCGGCGCCAGCGCCAGGTCGACGTGATCGACGGCGCGGAGATTGCCCCGCGCGGTCGGCAGGTCGACGGCGACGTCCTCGACCGACAACAGCGCCCGCCCCGTCACAGCGCGCCCTGCCGCGGATCGGTCAGCGCGCGCAAGGTGTCGCCGACCAGGTTGAAGGACAAGACCGTCAGGAACATCGCGATCGCCGGAATGAAGGCGAGCCGTGGCGCGGCCTCGAGGCTCTCGCGCCCCTCCCCGATCATGCTGCCCCAGCTCGAGATCGGCGGCGGCACGCCGAGGCCGAGGAACGACAGCGCGCCCTCGGCCACGATGGTCAGGGCGACGCCGAGCAGGAAGAAGGCGGCGAGCGGCAGCAGCACATTGGGCAACAATTCGCGCAGCAGGATGCGCAGATGCGTGGCGCCGAGCGCTTGCGCCGCGATCACGAATTCGCGCCGCGCCAGCGTCAATGTCGCGGCACGTGCCACCCGCATGAAGGCAGGGATGCCGAGCACGCCGAGAATCAGCGTGAGGTTGAGGATCGACTGGCCGAGATAGGCGGTCACCGCGAGCGCGAGGATCAGCGGCGGAAACGCCAACAGCACGTCCATGCTGCCGACCACCCAGGTCTCGAAGCGGCCGCGGAAATAGCCGGCCAGCATGCCGAGCGCGCCGCCGACCCCAAGCCCGATCATGGGCGCACAGAGCCCGACGACCAGCGAAATCCGTGCGCCGTAGACCAGCCGCGCCAGCTCGTCGCGGCCGAGCCCGTCGGTGCCGAGCCAGTGCTCGGCCGAGATCGGTGCGCGGCGCTCCAGCATGTCCATGTCGGTCGGGCTCGGCAGCGGCAGCACGTCGGCGAGCAGCGCCACGGCAAAGACGACGACCATCCAGCCGAACGCCACCCAGAACAACGGCCCGAGCCGGCGCACGCGCCGCGCCGGCGTGGCGGCGACATCTTCCTCGATGGCGAGCTCAAGCGTGGCCATGGCGAATCCTGGGATCGAGCACGGCGTAGAGCATGTCGACGATGAAGTTCATGATGACGAAGCCCGTGGCCACCAGCAGCACCACGCCCTGCAGGATGACGAGGTCGCGGGTGTAGATCGCCCCGACCAGCAGCCGGCCGATTCCGGGCAGCGCGAAGATCGATTCGACGATGACGGCGCCGCCCATCAGCCGGCCGATGTTGATGCCAGTGACCGTCACCAGCGTCAGCGACGACGGCTTCAGCGCGTGCACGAACAGGATGCGGGAGGGTTTCAGGCCCTTGGCCCTGGCCAGCGCGATGAAATCCTCCTGCAGCGTGGCGATCATGTCGGAGCGCAGCACGCGCATGATCCCCGGCCATTCCGCGAACCCCAGCGTCAGCGCCGGCAATGCCATGAACCGCAGATTGCCGAGCGGATCCTCGGCGAACGGCACATAGCCGGTCGCCGGCAGCAGGCGCAGCTCGACCGCGAACAAATAGATCAGGAGAATCGCGGACAGGA
The DNA here is from genome assembly GCF_019242285.1 of Bradyrhizobium sp. Lineage (GTDB taxonomy): Bacteria > Pseudomonadota > Alphaproteobacteria > Rhizobiales > Xanthobacteraceae > Bradyrhizobium. Next base: position 1,039 of record NZ_JAFAVV010000969.1, on the reverse strand, counting down.
AGGTCGGCACCGACAGCATGCCGAAGGCCGAAGAGGTCACGAAGCGGTCGAAGGCGCCGCCGCTCCGCGCGGCGCAGACGATGGCGAGCGGCACGCCGATCAGAAGACCGGCAAGCTCCGCGAGGATCATCAGTTCGAAGGAAACGGGCAGCCGCTCGGCAACGGCCTGCAACACGGTCTGCCCGGTGCGGAAGGAACGGCCGAAATCGCCCTGCAGAATGTGGCCGAGCCAGCCGACATAACGGATGAGGAGCGGCTGATCGAGGCCCATATCGTGGCGCAGCGCCTCGACCTTGTCCGGCGTCGCCTGGTCACCGAGGATCACATAAGCGAGATCGCCCGGCAGCAGCGAAGCGATCAGGAAGGTGAGCAGCGAGACCGCCAGCAGCACCGGCACGAGATAGGTGAGCCTTCGTGCGACGAAGCCGAGCATGGAGGGTCATTCCATCCAGACGTCGGAAACGTCGACCACTCCGTTGTAGAGTTTTGGCAGGCCCTTCAGCTTGCTGCTCGAGATCGCGTAATAGGTATTCTGGAAGGTCCAGAACCAGATCGCCTCCTGGTTGATGAGGCGGCTGATCGCGCAATAGTCCTCGGTGCGCTGGCCGACATCGGCCGTGTTGCGCGCATGCTCCAGCAGCTTGTCCAGCTCGGGATTGGAATAGTTGGCGAGCGCCACGGGGCTGCCGGTGTGGAAGTTTGCAAACATCTGCGGATCGGGATCGGCGAGGTCGACGATACGCCAGGGGATCAATTGGAACTGCCGCATGAAGGCGCGCGGCACCACGGTGGCCTGGTCGATCTGCTCGATCTCCATGTTGGCGCCGACCTTCTTCCAGAACTGCTGCAGCACCTGGCCGATGGTGCGGCCGCGCGGCGTCGCGGTGACGATCATCTTGAACTCGACCGGCTTGCCATAGTCCTTGAGCAGCGCCTTGGCCTTCTCGGCATCCTCCGGCAGCGCGCCATCGTCCTTGCACTTGACCCAGGAGCCGTCGCCGTAAGGATTGCTCGCCGGCCGGCTCAGGCCGTTGGTGAT
>NZ_JAFAVV010000636.1 GCF_019242285.1 Bradyrhizobium sp. | reverse complement strand
GATCACCTTGATGCCCTCGGCGGCAAGCGCTTTCAGCGCATCCGGCGTCGAGGCCTTGACCGGATCGGCAATCGCGAACAGCCCCGCAAGGGCGCCGTCGACCGCCATGTGGACCACGGTCGCACCATCGCCGCGCATCCGCTCGGCTTCCGCGTCGAGCGGCGTGGTGTGGACGCCGGTCGAGACGAGGTATTTCGCGCTCCCGATCACGACCGAGCTGCCGCCGACCTTGCCGGTCGCGCCCTTGCCGGTCGGCGCGTCAAAACCTTCCACCTGGGCCAGATCGAGCCCGCGCTCCATAGCCGCGCTCACGATCGCATCCGCCAGCGGATGCTCACTGGCGCGCTCGACACTGGCCGCAAGGCGGAGAATGTTGCGCTCGTCGAAGCCTGTGGCTGCGACGATGGCGACCAGCTTTGGCTTGCCTTCGGTCAATGTGCCGGTCTTGTCGACCACCAGCGTGTCGACCTTCTCCATGCGTTCCAGCGCTTCAGCGTTCTTGATCAGCACCCCCGCTTGTGCGCCGCGACCGACCCCGACCATGATCGACATCGGCGTCGCGAGCCCGAGCGCACAGGGGCAGGCGATGATCAGCACGCTGACCGCGGCGACCAATCCGAACGCCATGCGCGGCTCCGGCCCGAAGCTCGCCCAGGCGGCGAACGCCAGCAGCGCCACTGCGATCACGACAGGCACGAACCAGCCGGCGACCTGGTCGGCGAGCCGCTGAATCGGCGCGCGCGAGCGCTGGGCATCGGCGACCATCTGCACGATCTGCGACAGCAGCGTATCGCGCCCGACCTTGTCCGCCCGCATCACGAAGCTGCCGGACTGGTTGAGCGTGCCGGCGATGACGCGCGCGCCCGTCTCCCGGGTCACCGGCATGGATTCGCCGGTCACCAGCGATTCATCGAGGGTCGAGCGGCCTTCGAGAATGAGGCCGTCGACCGGCACTTTCTCGCCGGGTCGCACCCGCAGCCGGTCGCCGACCGCGAGCTGCTCGATCTCGACCTCGTGGTCGGCTCCGTCGGCGCCGATGCGGCGCGCGGTCTTCGGTGCGAGCCGCAGCAAGGCCTTGATTGCGCCCGATGTTGCCTCGCGCGCCCGCAGTTCCAGCACCTGGCCGAGCAGCACCAGCACGGTGATGACGCTGGCCGCCTCGAAATAGACCGCGACCGCGCCGCCATGCGCCCGGAAGGTCTCCGGGAAGCTATGCGGCACCAGGGTTGCGATCACGCTGTAGAGATAGGCCACACCGGTGCCCATCGCGATCAGCGTGAACATGTTGAGATTGCGCGAGACCACCGACTGCCAGCCCCGAACGAAGAACGACCAGCCGGCCCACAACACGACGGGCGTCGCCAGAGCAAGTTGAATCCAGCTCGACAGCACCGGATCCATCCAGTCATGCGGCCCGGCGAGATGTCCGCCCATTTCCAGCACCACGACGGGCGCAGCCAGCACCGCGCCGATCCAGAACCGTCGGCGCATGTCCGCGAGCTCCGGATTGGGCGCGGCATCGAGGCTCGCGACTTCCGGCTCCAGCGCCATGCCGCAGATCGGGCAGCTTCCCGGGCCGACCCGGCGGATCTCTGGGTGCATCGGGCAGGTATGGATCGTGCCGGCCGGCGCCTCGCGCTGCGGCTTCGTTTTGTCGAGATATTTTGCTGGATCGGCAGCGAACTTGGTGCGGCAACCGGCCGAACAGAAATGGAAGGTTTCGCCGCGATGGTCGAAGCGGTGTTTGGACGTTTCCGGATTGACGGTCATGCCGCACACGGGATCGAGCACACCGGATTGGACGGGTTCGTGCCCGTGCCGATCACCGTGGCCGGCGTGGCTCTGTCCGCTGCAACAGGCCTTCGTCTCGTCCATCGTGTGCCCGCCGCTTGCCATCGTCCCGCTCCGGCATTGAAACCTATACCCGGTAGGGGTATATAGGCGGCATGCGAAAAGAGATCAAGGCGTCCTGCCAGAAGCGATTGAACCGGATCGAGGGCCAGGTGCGCGGCCTCGCCAGGATGATGGACGAGGAGCGCTACTGCATCGATATCGTCACGCAGATATCCGCCGTCCGCGCCGCGCTCCGGCGGCTCGAGGAGGAAGTGCTGCGCGACCACGTCGCACATTGCGTCGAGGGCGCGATCGCCTCGGGCAACAAGACCGATCAAAGGGAAAAGATCAGCGAGCTGATGGCGGTGATCAGCCGCTCGGACCGATGATCGGATAGTCCAAGGCAACGACAATGGAATTAAACGATCAGCTGCCGCCACACTCTCTACGGTCATCACCCGAAGGCGGGTGATCCAGCATCCCAGAGATGGCAGAGTTCGAATCGACAGGCCGGGGCGTGCCGGGCCGCCCGGTCGAGCCGGGCGGCGACAGCAGGGTTAAACATCGGCGTGCCCCGTAGTGACGGACGCAGCGCGCTACGCTGCAACCCCGCGCGGCTTCGAGCGGCGTTCGGGACGACGCGCGGGTACCTTTTCGAACTGCAGAAAATGCTCCTGAACCGTGAAGCGCTCGATCAGCTCCGGCGCATCGCAGGCGGCGATCACTTCTTCAAGCGCAAGCGCCGTTTCTTGGTCAATCTCCTCAGGAATGAGCGGCGGCGACGGGATCGCTTCTGGAAACGGTCCGAATTCGCCCGCTACCTCCGGGAGCGGCTTCTGCTTGTCGGCCCAATGCAGCGCAGTGTAGTCGAAGCCGCGGATGATGGTCGGCTTGACGATCTCGAAATAGGGCGAGATGTCGAAGTCGCGCGGCATGTAGAGCGAGGAATCGCGGATGTGCAGGATCTCGCGCCGCGCCTTGCGCGAGCCGGCGCGTGTGATCTTCGGCAGGATCGGATAGCGCACGGCGTCGAAGGCCTGCGCGATCAGGGCCGAGCAGATCGTCTTGGTGGGATCGCCCGAGCCGAGCGCGATCATCCGGCGCCGCCAGCGCTGCGGCACCGGCAGCGGGATCAGGAAGCGCATCAGGTCGAGGATGTTCTTGGTGTCATAGCCGAAGCCGATCCGGTTGATGGCATAGCGGCACACCGTGTGACGGTCCTCGTAGGACAGGCCGACGGGCCGGCAAATCCGCGTGTGGTAGGAGAAATATTTCGAGATCGGCGCCGACATCACGCCCTCGCCGACATTGGCCTCGATCAGCACATGGGCCTCGCCGTCCTCTTCCTCGGCGCCGTCGACGGCGCCGACATAGAGCGCGGCATGCGACCAGGTCGACTGCGTGAGATACTTGATGATGCCGGAGATGCGGCTGTTGCCTTCGACCAGCAATACGTCGCCCGGCTGGATCACGCTGAGCAGATGTTCAGGATCGCTCGGCGTGAACGGCTCATAGCCCGGCACCTCCTTCTCGAGGTAGCCGGCAATGAGCTTGCCGATGGTGTCGAGCATGACGCCCATAAGGATAGTCCCCCCGCGCGGGCCGTTTATGGCCGCTGTTTCCCGTCTCTTAGCATGCTCGAAAGCCCTTGCAATTTCGTTCATGCATGGCTGGGCGGCAATCGTCCATCAATCCATGATTGAATAACCATGGACGTTGCCGGGAAACCCCGGATGCGGCAAGGTTCGTGCGAAGTTCTTCGTTCCTTCAAGCTTCGGAAACCATGACATGACAATGACGCGCCGCGGCTTCCTTTCCGCCTCGGCGGCAATTGTGGCAACACCGGTATTTCCGGCGAACGTTCGCGCGACGCCCCTGCCGCTGAATGCGGACATCGTCGTGATCGGTGCGGGTGCGGCTGGAATTGCTGCGGCGCGGCGCATCCAGGAGGCCAATCGCAAGGTGGTCGTGGTGGAAGCCGCGAGCCAGATCGGCGGTCGCTGCGTGACCGATCTGACGACCTTCGGTGTGCCGTTCGATCGCGGCGCGCGCTTCCTCTACAGTCCCGATACCAACCCGATGGTCAAGCTGGCGCGCGGTCTCGGTCTCGATGTTTCCGCCGCGCCGCTCGGCCAGAAGATTCGAATCGGCCGCCGCTACGCGCGTGCCGGCGAGACCGAGGACTTCCTGGCGAACCTGGTGCGGGCCAACCGCGCCATCGACGACGCCTCGCGCGGCAAGGCGGACGTGGCTTGTGCGACAGCCTTGAAGGATCTCGGCGACTGGGCCGGCACCGTCGATTTCATGCTGGGCCCGGCTTTCGCGGGCAAGGATCTGAAGGAGCTTTCCGCCGTCGACAAGGCGCGCGCGCAGGAGCGCGGCGCGGCCATCGCCTGCCGTCAGGGCCTGGGAGTGCTCGTCGGCAAGCTCGGCGAGCAATTGCCGGTCTCGCTGTCGACGCCGGTCACCCGCATTGCCTGGAGCAACCGCGATGTGACGGTGGAAACGGCGGCTGGCAGGATTCCCGCGCGCGCTGTCATCCTCACGGTGTCGAGCAACGTGCTTGCGGCCGGCAGCATCAAGTTCGCGCCCGACATCCCGAAGCGTACGATCGACGCCGCGGGCAGGCTCGCCCTCGGCAGCTACGATCATGTCGTGCTGCAGATGGCCGGCAATCCGCTCGGGCTTGCGCCGGACGAGGTGCTGATCGAGCAGAGCAACTCGTCGGCGACGGCACGGCTCTACGCCAATATCGGCGGCTCCTCGTTGTGCTCGATCGATGTCGCGGGCGCGTTCGGCCGTGATCTGTCGGCCAAAGGCGAGAAAGCCATGGTGGACTTCGCCCGGGAGTGGCTGAACAAGCTGTTCGGCAGCGATGCGGTGGCGGCGGTGAAGCGATCGGCGGTAACGCAATGGAACGCGGCGCCTTACGTGCTTGGGGCGATGTCGGCGGCGTCCGTCGGCGGCGAGCCGTCGCGCAAGATTCTCACGGAGCCGATCGGCAACCTTTATCTTGCAGGCGAGGCGACCCACGAGACGCTCTGGGGAACGGTCGATGGCGCCTGGGAGAGCGGCGAGCGCGCCGCGGATGCCGCGCTTCGCAAGATCGGCGCGCTGAAGGAAGCCGAGCCGGAGCAGGGGCCGACCGTGCGTGTCGCAAAGCCGCGGCATCACAGCGCGCCGGCGCGGCGGGGATCCTCGCTGTATTAGGATCAACGCAGCACGGCATCGAGCGCGGGCAGGCCGGCGATGACGGCGAGCGCGATCAGGGCATAGCAGATGCTGCGGAACAGCGTCTCGCTGGCGCGGCCGAACAGCGAGGCACCGAGCCGGACGCCGATTGCGTAGACGGGGCCGACCACCAGCGAGAATCCGATGGCATCGAGCGTGATCAGCCCGGTGCTGCCATAGCTGAGGACCGAGAAGAAATCCGAAGCACCGAAGAACAGCAGGATGTTCGCGCGCGCCACTTCCGAGGCGATCGGCCGGCCGAGCCAGTAGCCGACGATCGGCGGCCCGCCGGTCTGCGCCAGCCCGCTGCAGAAGCCGGACAGCGCGCCGATCCCTACCGACAGCGCGGCACGGTCCCGGCCGCGATAGCGCCAGCCGGAGAGCAGCAGCATGAGCAGCGCGGCGACGAAGCCCGAAATGATCCAGCGCGTCGTCACCGGGTCGAGCACGTTCAGGAAATAGGTGCCGAGCGGCACGCCGATCAGCGCGCCGACGACGATGATCGCGGTCGCGCCGCGATCCGCCTTTTCCCAGGCATTCGGCAGCAGCGGCGCCGCAGCGACGAAATCGATGATCAGCAGCAGC
>NZ_JAFAVV010000132.1 GCF_019242285.1 Bradyrhizobium sp. | reverse complement strand
AAGACCATCGCCTATTTCGCCGACCAGATTGCGGGGCGGTGATGGGTCGTTCAGCCGCCCTTCACCGCGCCGGCCGTCAGCCCCGCCACGATCTGGCGCTGGGCGAAGATCGTCAGCAGCAGCACGGGAAAGGTCACGATCAGGGCGGCGGCCGCGAGCGGCCCCCAGGAGAGCTGGTCGAAGGAGATCATGTTGTAGACGGCGACCGGCAGCGTGCGGGTCTCGCGCCCCGCCAGCACGATGCCGAAGACAAAATTGTTCCAGGAGAAGATCACCGCCAGGATGAACGCCACCGCCAGTCCCGGCCGCGCCACCGGCAGCGCCACATGCCGGAACACCTGCCAGCGCGTCGCGCCGTCGATGGTTGCGGCTTCCTCCAGCTCGATCGGCGTGGTCTCGAAATAGCCGATCATGATCCAGATCACGATCGGCACCGTGACGACGAGATGGATGATGATCTGCGGCCACAACGTGCCCAGCAGGCCGAGCCATTGAAACAGCAGGAACAGCGGAATGAGATAGGAGAGGCCCGGCGTGATGCGCGCGATCAGGATCACGATCGCCGATTTATGCGCCGCCATCCGCGCGATCCCGTAACCGGCGGGGACGCCGACCAGCATCGCCAGCAGCGTGGCACCGCCGGTGACGATCAGGCTGTTCTTGAAATAGGTCGCGAACCGGTTGGAGGCGAGCACGTCGGCATAGTTCTTCCAGGCGAAATGCTCGGGGATGAACACCGGCGGATAGGCGGCATTGTCGATCTCGAACTTCACCGACAGCGACGCCATCCAGAGGAAGAACAGGATCGCCGGCGAGACGATGACGAACACCGAGACCGCCAGCGCGACCTTGCCGAGGATCTGGCGCGCGCTCATGCGGCGGAGCCCGCTTCGGTCCATAGCGTGCGCTGGCGCACATGGAGCAGGATGGCGGCGAGTACGCAGATCAGTGCGAAGAAGATCACCGCGATCGCCGAGCCGTAGCCGAGGTCGTAATAGGTGAAGGCGGCGCTGTAGAGGTAGAGGTTGATGGTCTCCGAGGCGGTGCCCGGCCCGCCCTGGGTGATGGCGAAGATGATGTCGAAACTCTTCACGGCGTCGATGGTGCGGATCATCGCGGCGATGAACAGGAACGGAAGGATGAGCGGGAAGGTGACGTAGCGGAACATCTGCCAGGCGGTGGCGCCGTCGATCTGTGCGCTCTCGTAGGGCTCGGTCGGCAGCGCCGCGATGCCGCCGAGCACGATCAGCATGACCAGCGGGGTCCACTGCCAGGTCTCGACCAGCACCAGCGAGGGGATCACGGTCGCCGGATGGAACACCCAGAGCTGCGGCGGCAGGCCGACCAGGGAGAGCAGATAGTTGAGTACGCCGAGCTGCGGATGAAACATCATGGTCCAGACCAGCGCGATCGCAACCGGCGTCGCCATCATCGGCATGATGAAGATGGCGCGCAGGATGCCGCGCCCGGGGAAGCGGGCGTGAAACACCACGGCCGCGAATGTGCCGAACACGAGCGGCAGCAGCACCGAGAGCACGGTATAGACCAGCGTATGTCCGACCGCCTCGGTGAAACGCGGATCGCCCGGCAGCCGCAGGTAGTTGGCAAAGCCGACGAAGGTGATGGGCGAGCCAACCTTCCATTCGTTGAGGCTCATCCAGATCGTGAACAGCCACGGGAAGATGATGACGGCCAGCACCACGGCCAGCGCCGGCACGACGAACGGCCAGTAGGAGATCGGCCGCCAGGGCTGTCCCGGCGTCGCCTCGGCCTGCGCCGCCGCCGGGCCTGCTTGCAGCAACGTGCTCACGCTTTCTCGCTGCGCTCCAGGATCGGCCGGTACTGCTCGTGAGCCTTCTTCAGTTCACTCGCCGGGTCTGCGCCCGACAAGGTCGCCGTCAGCGCCGAGCCGACGATGTCGCGGAATTCGGCCACGGGGATCACGACCGGCAGGCCGAGCTTGCTGATCTTGCCGGAATCGATGACCGACTGGAGCCACTCCGCCGGCATCTTCACGCCTTTGCGCACCTCAGCGTCGCTCAGGATCGAATTGCGGAACGGCACGCCGCCGCCGGCCTGCAGGAGACGCGCGCCCTGCGTCTTGGAGACCACCCATTGGCACAACAGGTAGGCTGCCTCCTTGTTCTTGCTGGTCGCGGTGACGCCGATGCCGTCGCCATAGGTCGCGGAATACTGCCCCTTGGGACCTGCCGGCACGACGGTGTAGCCGACCTTGCCGACGATCCGCGAGGCCGTCGGGTCTTCCAGCGGTGGCGCCCAGCCGACGCCGTCGATCCACATCGCCGATCGCCCTTGCGTGAACGAGGCCATCGACTCCATCCAGTTGAAACCCGCGACGCCGGGCGGTGCCGACTTGGTCAGCAGACGTTGATAGAGCCTGGTGGCCTCGATCGCCTCGGGGCCGTCGGTCAGGATGTTGCCCTTGCCGTCGAGGAACTCGCCGCCATAGTCGAGATAGAAGTTGGTCCACAGCGTCATGTTGGCGTTGCGCAGGCCGCGTCCGACGAAGCCGAACGTGCCCTCCTTGGGATCGGTCAGCTTCTCGGCGGCGTCCGCCATCTCATCCAGCGTCTTGGGAACCGCGACGCCTTTCTTCGCGAACAGCTCCTTGTTGTAGTAGAGGATGAAGTAGTCGACCGACCATGGCAGCGACAGCATCCGTCCCTTGTCGTTCCTGGCGTATTGCAGCCCGGCGGCGGAGAAATCGCTCTCGACCAGATCCGGCGCGGTCATGGTCGGGTCCTTCATGTAGTCGGTGATGTCGGCGAGCCAGCCGGCCTTCTCGAACTGCCGCTTCTGCACATGATAGGAGAGGTGCACGACGTCGAAGCTCGGCTTGCCCGAGGCGAGCTCGATCACCACCTTCTGGCGCTGCTGCTGCTCCGGGATCTGCTCGGATTCGACCTCGATGCCGGTGAGCTCGGTGAACTCCTTGACGTATTTCTGCAGGTTGTCGCCGCGCGGGCCCTTGGCGAGGATCACCTCGAGCCTGGTGCCGGCGTACTTCTTCCAGTTCACCTCGGCGCGGGCGGGCGCTCCCGTCAGCGCCAGGGCTCCGGCGGCGGCCGAGCCGGCCAGCACGGCGCGGCGAGAGATGCGGTGATCCGTCATGATGTCCTCCCCAGGGCTCGTCTTGTTCTGAGGAGGGAGTCTAGCGCGGGCGCGCACAAGGAAACAGGCCCTGTCGAACCGTCGGAGGCGGTATTCGTCCTGGATGTAGAGCTGGCTGGTCTAGTCGAACAGGCTCGACACCGATTCTTCGGCGGCGGTACGGGCAATCGCCTCGGCGATCAGGGTGGCGATCGAGAGGGTGCGGATGTTGGTGGCCTTGCGCACGGCCTCGGTCGGCTGGATCGAATCGGTGATGACCAGCTCTTTCAGTTTCGAGGAGGCGATGCGCGTCACCGCGCCGCCCGACAGCACGCCGTGGCTGATATAGGCGTAGACGTCCTTGGCGCCGTTGGCGAGCAGCGCGTCGGCGGCGTTCACCAGCGTGCCGCCGGAATCGACGATATCGTCGATCAGGATGCAGGTGTAGCCTTCGACCTCGCCGATCACGTTCATGACCTCCGACTCGCCGGCGCGCTCGCGCCGCTTGTCGATGATGGCGAGCGGGGTGTTGATGCGCTTGGCGAGCCCGCGGGCACGCACCACGCCGCCGACGTCCGGCGACACCACCATCGATCGGGTGGAGTCGAAGCGCTCGCGAATGTCGCGCACCATTACCGGCGAGGCGAACAGGTTATCGGTCGGGATGTCGAAGAATCCCTGAATCTGCGCGGCATGCAGGTCGAGCGTCATCACACGATCGACGCCGGCCTGGGTGATCAGGTTGGCGACCAGCTTGGCCGAGATCGGGGTGCGGGAGCCGGATTTCCGGTCCTGCCGCGCATAGCCGAAATAGGGAATCACCGCCGTGATGCGGCGGGCCGACGACCGGCGCAGCGCATCGGTAATGATCAGCAATTCCATCAGATGGTCGTTGGCCGGGAACGAGGTCGACTGCAGGATGAAGGCATCGCTGCCGCGGACGTTCTCCTGGATCTCGACGAAAATCTCCATGTCGGCGAAGCGCCGCACCACCGCCTTGGTGAGCGACAGGCCGAGCCCGTCCGCGATGGCCTGGGACAGCGCCGGGTTGGAGTTGCCGGCAACGAGCTTGATGGCGCCGTTCTTGGCCGACATCGAGAATTCTCCCCGCGAATTGCTGGAGACCTTTTGCAGCATATCGGAATACCCGCAGAACCGGCTTGCTTCTACGGGCGAGGGAATATCAGGGAGTCCGCGCGGCTGGCAACCCGCTGTCCCGATTTTCCCGGGCAAAAATCCCCGATTTCCCCGGGGATTAGGCTAACGATCAGTGTAGCCGAGGGCG
>NZ_JAFAVV010000518.1 GCF_019242285.1 Bradyrhizobium sp. | reverse complement strand
AGGGTGGGCTAAGCGGCCACATGAACCATGCTTGCCATGCCAAGATAAAAGCGTGCCCACCATTTGCGAGCGACTGCGGAGAGAATGGTGGGCACGCTTCGCCCGCGCTCTTGCGAGCGCTGGCGAAGCTTAGCCCACCCTACAACTTACGCTGCTCAGGCCGCGCGGCCGGCAACCGCGGCGTCGGCCTCGCATTGCGCCCTCAGAAGCTCGATGATCTCCGCATGCGGCCGCGCCCGGCTGAAGAGAAAACCCTGCCCCTCATGACAGCCTTCAGCGCGCAGGCAGCTCAACTCCGCTTCAGTCTCGACGCCTTCGGCGGTGATGGTGACGCCGAGGCTCTTGCCCAGGCTGACGATGGAGCGGATGATCGCCTGCGCCTCAGGATTGGCGGCGAGGTCGCGCACGAACGACTGGTCGATCTTGATCTTGTCGAACGGAAAGCTGCGCAGGTAGCTCAGACTGGAATAGCCGGTGCCGAAATCGTCCATCGAGATACGGACGCCGAGCGCACGAAGCGCATGCAGCGTGGCCTGCACCTGGCTGCTCTTCTCCAGCAGCAGGGTCTCGGTGATCTCGAGCTCCAGCCGCTTGGCCGGCAGACCGGATTGCCGGAGTGCGTCCATCACGATCGAGAGCAGATTGCCGACCCGGAATTGCGCCGGCGACAGGTTAACGGCGACCCGGACGTCGCCGGGCCACTCCGCGGCATCGACACAGGCCCGCCGCAACATCAAGCCGCCGAGCGCATTGATCAGTCCGGTCTCTTCCGCCACGGGAATGAATTCGGCCGGCGAGATCATGCCGCGCTCCGGGTGCGGCCAGCGCACCAGCGCCTCGAAGCCGGTGATGCGCCCCGAGGACAGGTCGACCAGGGGCTGATAATAGGGCCGCAGCACGTCGTTCTGGATTGCCTCGCGCAGCTCGGTCTCGATGCGGCGGCGGCTCTGGGCGCGGGCATCCATGCCGGCCTCGAAGAACGCGAAGGTGCCGCGCGACTCGGTCTTGGCGCGCGACAGCGCCATGTCCGCGTTCTTCAAGAGCTTCTCGGCATCGTCGCCATCGCCGGGCGCCATCGCGATCCCGATCGTGGCCCCGATCACCACCGAATGTCCGTCCAGCAGGAAGGGCTCGCTGATCGCCTCCAGCATCCGCCTGGCGAGCATCACCGCGTCCTCGGGCCGCGCCAGACCGGTCTGGACGATCGCGAACTCGTCGGAGTTGAGACGGGCGATGGCATCTTCCTCGCGCAGCGTGGACCGCAACCGCTTGGCGACGCCACGCAACAGCTTGTCGCCGATGCCGTGGCCCAGCGTATCGTTGACGGACTTGAAGCTGTCGAGGCCGAGCATGAGGACGGCGACCTTGCCGGCGCTGCGCCGCCGGTGCAGCAGGATCTCGTCCATCTGCTGGCGCAGCAGGTTGCGGTTGGGCAGGCCGGTCAGGCCGTCGTGCTGGGCGAGGAAGGCGAGCCGCGCCTCGGCGCGCTTGCGCTCGGTGATGTCCATCAGCGCCAGCAGCACCGACGGCCGGTCGTTGTAGACGAGCTGGCGCGAATAGATGGCGAGGTCGATCAGGGTGCCGTTGGCCTTGACATGCTTCCAGGTCCGCGCGGTCCGCTCGTCGTTGCTGCGGTCGCCGGCCCATGGCGGGTCGCTGTCGAACGCCTGCAGGCTGCGGATCGTCAGCTTCTGGAATTCGGCGCGGCTGTAGCCGTAATGCTCGATCGCGGCGTCGTTGACGCCGACGATGCGCTCGTCATCCAGCGCGCAGACGATCATGGGAACCGGGTTGCTGTCGAACAGCAGGCGGAACGAGGCTTCGCGCTGCTTCAGCTCCGTGATGTCGACCCGCAACCCGATGATGCCGCCGTCCCCGGTCAGCCGCTCCTCGATCAGGACGACCCGGCCGTCGGCGAGCTTCTGCTCGTGCCGCTCGCCGGGCTGATAGAGCCTGGCCAGCCGTTCGGCGAGCCATTCCTCCTCGCGGCCGATCGCGTCGGGATAGTCGCCGCGCTCGACGCCGATGCGGATGGTGTCCTGCAGCCGCGCGCCCGGCTTGAAGAGGTCGGCACTGCGGCCATAGATCTCGGCGTACTTCTTGTTCCACAGAATGTAGCGCCCCTCGGCATCGAGGAACACGATGCCCTGCGGCAGGAGGTCGATCGCCTCGCGCAACCGCTCGTGAGATTTCCGGGCATCCGCGATGGCTGCCTCGACCTCGGCACGGCCATAGGCGGGTTCGGACCGTGACGGGCGCAGGATTGGAAGCTTGGGTGTCCGGCCGCCGGGCCATCGCGGCTTCCGGATGGTCGCCGCAAGCTTTGGCTTCTTTGGTCTGCCTGGCCGAATCCGCCGCATTGATGCCCCATTCGCTGCTGTGGGGGTCACTTCTCAGCCAAGTCTCTGAAGAAAAGGTAATCCGTTCCGGAGGGCTCGTCGCGCGCCTCCGTCCCACGGCGAGGCGTTCGACCTTGCAAAAACCCGGTAAATCTCCGGATATTTGCCCTGAATGCAGACCGCAGCGGGATGGCACGGATCGCAGATGGCGCGCCGAAATGTTCGTCAATGAAGGTCAAGGTTATCGATCCGTTAACGCGCCAGGCGACAATGCCCCTGATCCTTGCCGAATCGCCCAGGCTGACGATTCGCCATCGAAATCCTCGCGGTCCAGACCCGGAACATCAACCAAATGAGACTGGCGCCATTGCCGTCCTTTGCTACGTTCGCTCCGAAATTGAGCCACCCGATGCCAGCGCGCCCGTTCCTGAGCCCGGTTCTGACAGCCGCCGTCATCGGCTGCGCGTCGCTGGCACTCGCGCAGGACCGGGGCAGCGTCGACCCGAAGCCGCTGCCGCCGCTCGCCAATCCCAATGACCCCCAGCTTGCGGCCAAGGAACTGTTCGCGCGCAAGCTTCTGCCGGCGGCGATGCCCACGCGCGCGATCGGCGCCTACAACAAAGGTTGCATCGCGGGTGCCGCGCAGATGCCGATCACCGGAGACACCTGGCAGGTGATGCGGCTGTCGCGCAACCGCAATTGGGGGCACCCGGACCTCGTCGCGCTGCTGAAGCGGCTGTCTGTCAAGGCGCACAAGGATGCCGGCTGGCCCGGCATCCTTGTCGGCGACATGGGCCAGCCGCGCGGGGGCCCTGCGCTTTCCGGCCATGCCAGCCACCAGATCGGTCTCGACGCCGACGTGTGGCTGACGCCGATGCCGGATCACCTGCTGTCGCGCGAGGAACGCGAGGAGACGTCGGCGACCATGATGGTGCGCGACGACCGGCTCGACGTCGATCCCAAGGTATTCACGCCGGGCCATCTCGCGGTGATCCGCGCCGCCGCCCAGGAGCCGAGCGTGCAGCGCATCTTCGTGAACGCGGCAATCAAGAAAGCGCTGTGCCGCGAGGCCAAGGGTGATCGGGACTGGCTTGAAAAGGTCCGGCCGTGGCACGGCCACGACTATCATTTCCACATTCGCATGCGCTGCCCGCCCGGCAGCGACGAGTGCAAGGGCCAGACCGACCAGGAGGGCGGCGAGGGCTGCAGCACGAGCGACCTCGCCTACTGGTTCAAGGATTCGGTGCTGCACCCCGAGCCGCCGAAAGAGCCGCCGAAGCCACCCCACGGCATCACACTGGCGCAATTGCCGACCTCCTGTCGCCAGGTGCTGAATGCGCCCGACGTGAAGCTCGAGGCCCGCAAGTGACACCTGCAAGTAACACTTGAAAGTAACACCTGGAGACGACCGAATGCGCTTCACAGCAGTCGTGACAATGGGGTTTCTCGCTTCCCTTTGCATCCCTTGTCCCCGCGGTGCATCCGCCGAGGACGGTGAGGGCAAAGCCGCCGCTCCGCAGGTTCTCTGGCCGACCAAATCCTGGCCCCTCTCGACCCCGGAGGAGCAGGGCATGGATTCAGCCGGCCTTGCCCGGCTGGTCGAGGCTGTCGGCGACTATAGGCAGGACAGCCTGACGATCATTCGCCATGGCCGCATCGTGGCGGACGCCTACTACGCACCCTATGTGGCCGGCATCAGCCACGATCTCAGATCGGTCACCAAGAGCGTCGTCAGCACGCTGACGGCAATCGAGATCCAGCGCGGGCTGCTCGACAGCGTCGATCACCCCATCCTGGACCTCTTTGCGGGCAAGATCGTGTCCAATATCGACGACAACAAGCGGGCGATGACGGTTCAGAGCCTGCTGGACATGACCTCCGGAATCGCCTGGCTGGAGAAGGCCTATACGCCGGACGAAACGATCATGCAGATGTACCGGAGCCCCGATCACACCGCGTTCGTCCTGAACCAGCCGATGTCCGACGCACCGGGCAGCAAGTTCTACTACAACGGCGGAAATCCTTACGTCCTCTCCGCACTGATCAACCAGAAAACCGGACAGAGCGCGTTCGATTTTGCCAAGAAGGAGCTGTTCGAGCCGCTCGGCATCACCAGCGCCCGGTGGGGTAATGTCGACGCCCAAGGCGTGACGGACGGCGAGGCCGGGCTGTACCTCAGTCCCCACGACATGGCGCGGATCGGCTATCTCTATCTCCACGACGGCCAGTGGGATGGCAAGCAGGTCATCCCCACCTCCTGGATCGACAAGGTGAAGGAAGGCAAGGTCGCAGCGACCTTCGGATTTCACTACGCCAATCTGTGGTGGTCGCTTCCGGAAAAGGGCGCCTACATGGCCCGCGGCCGTCATTCCCAGTTGATCCTCGTGCTGCCGAAACTGGATGTTGTCGCCACCATGACCGGCGTTCTGCGCGACGACGAATATTATTCGGCGACGCGGCTGATCAACGACATCTCGGGTGCCGTCAAATCCGACTCAGCGTTGCCTCCCGACCCGATCGCGAGCGCCTTGCTGGCGACTGCGGTCCGCCAGGCTGCGACGGAAAAGCCAAGCGCGGTTCCCGGCGTGCCGGAGCTGGCAAAGGAAATATCCGGAAAGACGTTCCAGCTCGAGGACAACGAGCTCCACGTCAAGACGTTCTCGTTGAACTTCTTCGATTCGGATTCCTCGTGGGTCATCACGACCTCTACCGACAAGCCGGACCGCCCGACGGATCGCTTCACCGGGATGATGGGTCTCGATGGCATCTACCGCAAGAGTCCGCCGGCGCCTTACGGAATCAATGCCGCCAAGGGCCGCTGGCTGGGAGCTCATACCTTCCTGCTCGAACGGAGAATCCTGGGACACGGCGAAACCCAGAGCTGGACGTTGGCGTTCGATGGCAGGAACGTGACCGTGGGCTTCGAAAATACGGACGGCGCCAAGGCGCTTCTGCATGGCGTGATGCAGGACTGACAATGGGACCGCAAGGCGATTTCATTTCCGGCTGATATCCGCTAGTTTCCGCGCGCATCGCGCCGCAAGCGCGGTGATTTCACGGGATGGCGGTCCGCCATCCTCTCGCGATACGCCGCCGACGCGTTCACATCGAACGCCTCGCGGCCAACCTTTTGAGAGAACCCCCATGCGCCTCAGTGCACGCAACCAGATCAAGGGCACGGTCGTCGAAGTGAAGAAGGGTGCGACCACGTCCCATATCCGCGTCGATATCGGAAGCGGCGTCATCGTGACCTCCGCTATCACCAACGAGGCGGTCGACGAGCTCGGCGTGAAGGCCAAGGATCACGTCACCGTCGTGATCAAGGCGTCCGACGTCATGATTGGAGTAGGATGATGACGCGCGCTGCGCCTTTCGTCGCGTTGCTGTGGCTGGCAGGCGCAGCGCCTGTTCTCGCCGCCGAGGAGCCGAGCGGCTGCGACAAGTTCAAATGGCCGATCGAGCACGAGCGCGCGGCGCTCACGGCACCGGATCGCACCAAGCTCAATTCCGGTGCGGAGCTCGCCGCACTGCCGTCGAGCGGCGTGATCCTCGGCCTCGTGGCGCCGTCCGACGCGAAACTACCGTCGCCGCCGGAGCGCGCGCCCAAGGAAGGCACGCTGGCCGGCTTTGCCAGCTTCACCGGCGCCCCGAAGGCCGGCATCTATACCATCAGCCTGTCCACCGGCGCCTGGGTCGACGTGGTGCAGGACGGGCATTTCCTCAAACCCAAGGCGTTCAGCGGCGCCACCGATTGCGAGGGCATCCGCAAGACCATGAAATACGAGCTCGCGGCGAAGCCTTTCGTACTCCAGGTCAGCGGCACCAGGGACAGCTCGATCGCGATTGCGATCCTGCCTTCGGAGTAGCGTGTGATCCTCCGGCTTCGGGGCCTTTCACCCGAAAGCCCAGCCTGTTATTGTTTTCTCGAGCGATTTCCGTCTGACGGCCGTAAGCCATCGGCGGAGCCGCGGAACGGCGCTTCCGCTTCGATCGCGATCATCCTACCTCAACGCCTGGCGCGTGCGCGGCGAAGCCGTTCGCGCGCGACGACGCATGGAGCGCCCTGATGTACCGCCTTGCCGGATTACTGCTAAGCTTCGTCCTGCTCGTGGGATCGATCCAATCGCCCGCACACGCCGACGACAAGACGCTCGTCGTGTTCGCGGCGGCCTCGATGAAGAACGCGCTCGACGACATCGATGCGGCCTTCTCCGCCAAGACCGGCGTGAAAGTTTCAGCCAGCTACGCCGCGAGTTCGACGCTCGCCAAGCAGCTCGAGCAGGGCGCGCCCGCCGACGTTTTCGTCTCCGCCGACACCGACTGGATGGACTATGCGGCCGGCAAGAAGAACATCAACGAGCCGACGCGGGTCAATCTGCTCGGCAACTCGATCGTGCTGATCGCGCCGAAGGATTCCAAGATCGAGAATGTCAGCATCGGACCGGGCTTCGACCTCGCCAAGCTCGCCGGCGACGGCAAGATCGCGACCGGCGACGTCAAGTCGGTGCCGGTCGGCAAGTACGCCAAGGCCGCGCTGGAGAAGCTCGGCGCCTGGCAGGCGGCCGAGCCGAAATTCGCCATGGCCGAAAGCGTGCGCGCCGCGCTGACGCTGGTGGCGCGCGGCGAGGCAGCACTTGGCATCGTCTATTCGACCGATGCCAAGGTCGAGCCCGGCGTCAAGGTCGTCGGCACCTTCCCCGCCGACACGCATCCGCCGATCATCTATCCGGTAGCGGCGACCTCGACCGCCAAGCCCGAAGCCAAGGAGTACCTCGACTATCTGCACTCCGCGGCCGCCAAGGCGGTGCTGGAGAAATACGGTTTTGTCTACCTGGTCAAGCCGACCTCCTGACCCGGCGACGTGCTCGACATCACCCCCACGGAATGGACGGCGATTCTGCTCTCGCTGCGGGTCGCCGCCGTCGCAACACTGGTTGCAACCCCGCTCGGGGTTGCATTGGCCTGGCTCCTGGCGCGACGGCAGTTCTGGGGCAAGTCGCTGCTCGACGCGGCGATCCATCTGCCGCTGGTGCTGCCGCCGGTCGTGACCGGCTATCTGCTGCTCCTGAGCTTCGGCCGCCGCGGCCTGGTCGGCGCCTTCTTCGCCGATCATCTCGGCGTCGTCTTCGCGTTTCGCTGGACCGGCGCGGCGCTCGCCTGCGGCGTCATGTCTTTCCCACTCCTGGTGCGTCCGATCCGGCTGTCGATCGAGGCGGTCGACCAGCGGCTCGAGCAGGCCGCGGAGACGCTGGGCGCCGCGCCCTGGTGGGTGTTCCTCACGGTGACGCTGCCATTGTCGCTGCCCGGCGTGCTCGCCGGCATGGTGCTCGGATTTGCGAAGGCGATCGGCGAGTTCGGCGCCACCATCACTTTCGTCTCGAACATCCCCGGCGAGACCCAGACGATCTCGTCGGCGATCTACTCGCTGATCCAGACCCCCGACGGTGATGTCGCGGCTCTCCGGCTGGTCGTCGTCTCCGTCGTCATGGCCGTGGCGGCGCTGATCGGCGCCGAATGGTTCGCGCGTCGCGCCACTCAACGCCTGCACGGGAACTGACCGTGCTGCGGGTCGAGGTGACAAAACAGCTCGGCGAATTCGCCCTCGAAGCCGCCTTCGAGAGCGAGGGGCGGGTCACCGGCCTGTTCGGCGCCTCCGGTTCCGGCAAGACCTCGCTGGTCAACATGATCGCCGGTCTGGTGCGACCCGATCACGGCACCATCGTCCTCGACGGCGAGACGCTTGACGACACCAAGCGCGGTCTCCACGTCCCTACCTACCGCCGGCGGATCGGCTACGTGTTCCAGGATGCACGGCTGTTCCCTCATCTCGATGTCCTGCACAATCTCGACTATGGCCGGCGCATGAACCGTCTCGAGGAGGACACCGCCCAGCGCAAGCGCGTCACCGACCTGCTCGATATCGGCCATCTGCTCGACCGCCGTCCCGGCAAGCTGTCCGGCGGGGAGCGGCAGCGCGTCGCACTCGGCCGCGCGCTGCTCGCGAAGCCACGGCTGTTGCTGCTGGACGAGCCGCTCGGCGCGCTCGACGAGGGCCGGCGCGCGGAGATCCTGCCCTATCTGGTGCGGCTGCGCGACGAGGCACGGATTCCAATGGTCTATGTCAGCCATGACGCCGCCGAGATGCGCCAGCTCGCGACCCAGATCGTGCTGCTGCGCCAGGGCCGCGTGACCTCGTTCGGCGGCGTGAAGGTGCTGTCGAGCATGCCCACCCAATAAGACGCTCGCTTATTGATGCTTTCACGGGCGAAACTGTGCTACTGTATCCCAATGGTAAGAACCCTCGAACAAGCCATCGCCGAGATTTCCCGTCTTCCTGAAGCCGATCAGGAGCAAATCGGCCGGAAACTGCTCTCGCATGTCGAGAAGCTCGGCGCGCTCCGCACAGAAATCGACCGAGGCCTCGAGTCACTGGATGCAGGCCGAGGCACCGCCGTGGATATGGAGGATTTGCTTCGGCGAAAGAACGCGCCGCATGACGGAGTGTGAGTCTCCCGTTGTATGGTCGCCGGAAGCGCTCGACGACATCAATCACGTTTGGGACTACTACGCCAACGTCGCGGGTCGGACGAGTGCCGACAAAATTCTGCGCGACATAGCGAAAGTCGTTGCGATGCTTCGGGACTTTCCGCGAGCGGGACGAGCGCGTGACGAAATCCGCAACGGCCTTCGTTCGCTCTCGATCAACACGCAAATCGTGTTCTATCGCCTGAAGGACGATCGGCCGCAAATCGTTCGCGTGCTCGACGGACGACAAGACCTTGATGAAGTCTTCTCCGAAGGCTAGGACTGATAACACTCTCACCCCGTCCCGCGCACCAGCCGCGTGAACACGTCGACCGGCCCCATCTGGCCGCCTTTCAGCATCAATTCGAGCCCGTCGAGGCGCGGGTCGTCGGCGTGAGCGCGGGTCAGGCTGACGCCGGACGAGAGTGTGCCAACGGAGCTGAGTGCCCAGACGTTGAGCGCCTCGATCGACAGGCTCGACGTGTCGCCGCCGGCGATGCCGACCCGACGCACCGCGGGTGCGCGTTCGAGCACACGCTGCAACAGCCGGCCGCAGGCGCGCGCCATTTCGATCCTGGATGGCCCGCCGTCCGCGACAGGGCCCTTGAAGGCCAGCACCGATCGTCCTTGCGACAGCAAGTGCGCACAGGTCGCGGCATGTGTTTCGACGTCGAGGACATCGCCTGCGTCCGCTGGATCGAGGCGGACCCCCTCATAGAGGCCACCGTCGGCGCCAAGCGCGGCTTCGGCCTGCCGCCTGCTGACAGGCGACTGGCTACCGACCAGCGTGAACACCGGCCCGGTCGCCGGCTTGATCGGAGTTTCCCGGCCGGTCTCCGGCGCCCAACCGATCCGCCGCCAATGAGCAATGGTCGCCTGCGCCACGCTGCTGGCACCGACTGCGAGCAGCGGCTCACGCAAGGCGCGGCGCCAGATCAGTTCGCCGATCCGCGCCAGATGGGAATCATCGAGGACATCGAACAGCACGGCGCCCTCGCTCTCATCATCGATCAGCGAGTCCAATTCGCGATCGGCAGCGCTGCCGAGTTGGCGCCAGCCGATCAGCGCAACGTGCTCTACCCCCTGCGCACGCAGATGCAGGCGCAGATCCGCCTCACCCATCGGCGTCGACGGATGGCGCGACATGGTTGGATGGCGGTCGAGGCGGAACACGTCGCTGCCCTGCCCCGCACCGGCGAACAGGTTGCCGAAGGCGCAGTAGCGCTCCAGGCCCGGCTGGCCGCCGACTACCGCAAGCAAGCGATTCGGCATGTGTGGTTTGAGGATACGCATCGCGGCGCCGAGACTGCCGATATCGGGCGAGCTGTCGAAGGTCGAGCAGCATTTGTAGTGCAACAGCGGCACACACATCGCCGCGGCATAGCGCCCGACCGGTTCCAGCTCGGCGACCATCTCGTCGGACGACATGGTCCGCGCCGCGCCGGCGATGCCGAGCGCATCGAGCGGACCGATCGCTTCCAGCCGCCCGGCCGCGGGCGTGCCGAGACAAAGCAGCGCGCGCAGGCCAGCGGAAGCGAAGGTCGCGAGCGTGTCGGAGGCGCCAGTGAAATCGTCGCCGTACCAGACGTATTTCAGCGGCGGCGCGACGTCGGTCATTTGCCCTTGCCGAAGAAAGCCAGTGCTTGCTGAAGCTCTGGCGCATCTGCCGCGGCCGCCAACGCCTGTCCCTCCTGGACCGCGCGCCAGGCCTGATGCAGGCTCTTCACACCGGCCGCAGCGCCGCCGGGATGCGCCAGGATGCCGCCGCCGCACATGAACAGGAAATCGCCGCTCGGCACGGCCGCCGCCGTTCGCGGCAGGGTGCCCGCCCACTGTCCCGAGGAGAACACGGGCAGCACAACATCGCGCTCGTCAGCAGGGTCCGCGAGTGGCGTCAGGCAATCCATCGCTCCGTCGATGACCTCGGCATCGGCCTGCGCGAACTTGCCGGCGAGCCCATGCACATGCATGTGGTCGATCCCGGCGAGCCGCCACAGCGCCTGATAGGGCTGGAAATCCATGCCGAGTGCGGGGCAGCGCGAGAACATGCCAAAGCCGTTGCGATGGCCATGGATCGCAAGACCGGTATGGCGCCGCAGCGCCTGCACGGAAGCAAAACCCGCCCAGTTCAGGCTGACCATCAGGCACGAGCCGCCCTCGCGCTGGACCAGATCGGCGTGCCGGCGCATCGCGTCATGCTCGTCGGTGATGTTGAAGGCGACCATCACCTGCCTGCCGGTCCTGTCACGGAAGCGGCGGACCTTGTCCATCACGGCTGCGACCCGCTGCGCGACCGGCGCATGCTCGGGATCGCCGCAGCATTCGTCGTCCTTGATGAAATCGATGCCGGCCTTGCAGAGCCCGCCGACGAGTTCGGCGGTCGCCGCCGTGTCGAGACCCACATTGGGCTTGATGATGGTGCCGATCAGCGGGCGATCATGCACAGCAGTGGATGCGCGCGTGCCGGCGACGCCCTGCGCCGGCCGCTCGAAGCGGTCGCGGAACGCAGATGGCAGCTCGAGCCGCAGCAGGCGCAGGCCCGTGGTCTCGCCGAGATCATAGAGGTTGCCTGCGAGGGTCGCGGCCAACGTCGGCAGGTTGCGGCCGACATTGGCGACGGGAAACGCGATGGTGACACGCGCCCGCCGCCATGGTCCCGCCTGCCCCATCCGTTCGAGCAGTGCGTTCGGCAAGCTCGGGCGCGGCAGCGGCTCAAGTTCCTCGAGCCGCACCACGGTCGCGCGGCTGCGGGCCCGCAGCGCATCGGTCTCGCCGGCGACGCGAACGAAGGTGCCGCTGCTCTGCTCGCCGGCCAGGATATCGGCGACCCGCGCCGGCTCGAGCGGCGTTTCGATCAGATAGACCGCCCGAAACTCCGTCATCACAGCGACCGCAGATCGGGAAAGGCGCGCACCGGGTCGGCGCCATCCCAATCGACGGAGGCCTCGCGGATCAGCTTGAACAGCCGGCCTTTTGGACCCGCCACCTCGGACAACTCGATCACCGTGCCCGGCCAGACGCCGCCGCCTGCCGTCGGCGTCTCGAAATACACGAAACGGCCGTTCGCGCCGACCTCGCCGCCCATGCAGATCTTGAAGCCGGCGGCTTCCGCCCGCGCGAGATCGGCGTCGAAGGTCTCGGTCCAATAGGCAAAGTGCTGCAGGCCCGAAAATCCCGCACGCTGGAAGTCGCGGTACATGGACGGCACGTCATTCCTGGTCTGCAGCAGCTCGATCTGCAGGCCGCCGGCATTGGCGAGCGCCACCGAATTATGCGGCTCGTAGCGCTGGCCGCGATAAATGTAGTTCTGGATCGGCACTTTCGGATTGTAGTACCAGGGGCCGACGCCGAGCACGTTGGCCCAATAGTCCATCGTCGCCTCGATGTCGGGCACCAGGTAGGCGACTTGGCGAATTTCGCCGAAAAATCTGCTCATGATCCTTTCCTGGCTTCCTGCGGCTGCGAACCGGCGAGCTACAGCGACTTGCCCGCACTCTGCTCCAACAGCCCCCAGGCCTCGTCACCGAACTTCGTCTTCCATTCCTTGTAGAAGCCCGACTTCTGCAGTTGCGCGCGAAAACTGTCGGGCTCGGCCTTGTTGAAAGTCATTCCTTTCGAAGACAGCTCGGTCTCCAGCGTCTCGTTGAGCTTGCGCACGTCGTCGCGCTGCTGCAGGCCTGCTTCATTGAACGCGCGCTCGATGATCTCCTTCAGGTTGTCCGGCAGCGCGTCCCAGGAGCGGCCGTTGAAGACGAAATGGTAGCCGTCCCAGCTATGATTGGTCCTGGAGCAGAATTTCTGCACCTCGTAAAGCTTGGCGGTCTGCACGATCGCTAGCGGGTTCTCCTGCGCATCGACGATCTTGGTCTGCAGCGCCGAATAGACCTCGCTGAATTGCAGGCTGGTGGGCGCCGCGCCGAGCGACTTGAACATCGAAATGCCCATCGGGCTGACCGGCACCCTGATCTTCAGGCCGACCAGATCCTCGGCCGAGCCGATCGGCCGGTTGCTCGTGGTGGTCTGGCGGAAGCCGTTGTCCCACATGTTCTTGAAGGTGCGGAAGCCGATCTTGGCGAAGGCGGCGCGAATGTGGTCGCCGAGTTGGCCGTCCACCGCCTTCCAGACCTGATCGTATTCGGAGAAGGCGAAGCCGACCGCGGTGACGGCACTGATCGGCGCCATGGTCGCGATGATCAGGGTGCCGGGGGTGAACATGTCGACGCCGCCACTGCGTACCTGGGCGAGCATGTCGGTGTCGCCGCCGAGTTGGTTGTTCGGGAAGATGCTGATCTCGACCCGGCCGTCGCTTTCCTTGGCCACGCGGGCGGCGGCTTCCGCAGCGCGGATGTTCAGGGGATGGCTGAGGGGAAGGTTGTTGGCGTATTTCAGGGCGAACTCGGGCGCCGCGGCGCGGGCGAGGCGCGGCATCGCCACCATCAAGCCCGCGGCGGGCGCCATCGCGAGCTGTCGCAACAGCCGGCGGCGCGTCAGTTCACTCATTTTTCCGGTCTCCTCCTGTTTGATTGCTGTTCTGCGTCACCCGTCTCGGCGACTTGGGGCCGGCCTGCCCGATACGCACTTGCGATAGCTCAATCAAAATCAATGATGCTTTTGACAGGTCAGGCGCAGCGCGCATGCATGCCGCCGTCGACGAGCAATTCAACTCCATTGATGTATTTGGCCTCGTCGCTCGCCAGGAACACTGCGGCATGGGCGACGTCCCAGCCATCCCCCATCCGGCCGGTCGGCGACATCCGGTGACGGGCCTCGATCATCTCGACCGGGTTCGCGTAGAAGCCGGAAATCTGCTTGTAGATATGGGGGGTATCCATTACGCCGGGCAGGATGCAATTGGCCCGGATGCCCTTGGCCGCATATTGCAGCGCCACGCTCTGGGTGAAGCTGTTCACCGCCCCCTTGCTCGCCGCATAGGCGCAATAGGCGTAGCCGGTCCAGCGCACCCCGCCGAGCGCACCGATATTGACGATCGCGCCGCGGCCTTGCGCCTCCATCAGCGGCAGAACGACCTTGCACGTCAAGAACATGCTCTTGACGTTGACAGTCATGACGGTGTCCCAGGTCTCCTCCGTGGTCTCCACCGGGCCGCCGCGCGAGGTAATCCCGACATTGTTGTGCAGGATGTCGATGCGGCCAAAGGTGCCGACTGCACGCTCGACCGCGCGCTCCACGGCGACCAATGAGGCCGCATTGGTTTCCAGCGCGATGGCCGCGCCGCCCTCGCTTTCGATGCAATCCCTGGTCGCGGCGGCGGCCTTCGGATCGATGTCGACCACCGCGACCCTGGCGCCGGCGCGCGCATAGGCGACCGCGGCCGCCTTGCCGTTGCCCCAGCCTTCCCCGATCGACCCGGCACCAAAGACGATGGCCACCTTGTCGCGTAACCTGCCGCCGAGCGGATCCGACACCGGCAATCCCCGTTCTTGCCTGCCCAGGATTGATGTCCACTACGGGGGGCCCATGACATCCGAATGCCACAAGATCAATCAAATTATATGATGTAATTTGATTGATCTTGATTGTAGTAGACAGCCGATGAGCAGCGATCCAGTACCCGATCATCCCTTCCGACGCCGCGCCAATATCAACGACGTGGCACGCGACGCCGGCGTCTCGACCGCGACCGTTGACCGCGTCATCAACCGCCGCGGCGGAGTGCGACTGCCGACCATCCATCGCGTGCTCAGCGCCGCGGACCGGCTCGGCTATCGGCTGCCGCCCGACCTTCTGGCAAGCTATCAGCCGCCGGCGATGCGATTGGTGTTCGTACTGCCGGAAGGGCACAACCGCTATCTGAAGCTGTTCGCGGACACCATCTCGCGATCCGCCGACGAGATGGCGCCCTATAATGTCCAGTGCCGGGTCGAGCTGGTCCCGAGCTTCAATCCGAAGGCCCTGGCCGACCGGCTGCGCACGCTGGCGTCCGATTGCGACGGGGTCGCGTTCATGGCGCTCGAGCATCCGCTGGTGCGCGAGGCCGTCACCGCCCTCCATGCCGAGGACGTCTACGTGCTGACGCTGATCACCGACCTGTCGAACTCGCCGCGCGCGACCTTCGTCGGCATGGACAACCGCGCCGCGGGACGCACCGCGGGCCTCCTGCTCGGCCGCTTCCTCGGGCCGCCGGGGGCGACCGGCCACAAGGTGGCGATGTTCGCGGGCTCGCTCAGCTATCGCGGCCACGAAGAACGCGAAATGGGATTCCGGCACATCCTGGCCGAAAGCTTCCCGCACCTTCAGGTGATCGGCCTGCGCGAAGGCATGGACGATCCCGTCCGCAACTACGAGCAGGCCAAGACGCTTCTGGAGCAGCACCCGGACCTCGTCGGCCTCTACAATGTCGGCGGCGCCTCGGAGGGCATCGCACGGGCGCTGACGGAAGCCGGCCGCCCCCAACACGTGGTGTTCATCGGCCACGGCCTGACGGCCGAGACCCGGGCGCTGCTGGTCGACGGCATCATCGACGCGATCATCAACGTCGCGCCGGAGACGCTGATGCGAAGTGCGGCGCGCATCTTCTGCAATCTGCGCGACGGCAGGCCGCTCGCCACCGGCATCGACCCGATCCCGATCGGCGTCTTCCTCCGCGAGAACCTGCCCTAGGTTCACACCACCTCGCGCGCGTGCAGCTCCGCGATCGCGTCGGCGTCATAGCCGAGCGACTGCAGCACCTCGTCGGTGTGGGCGCCGAGCGTCGGCGCCAGGGCGTCGAGCCGGCCACCGCCATGCGCGAGCCGAAAGCCGCTGCCGGCGAAGCGCAAGCGGCCGTAGGGCGTGTCGATCTCCTGGATCGCGCCGCGCGCGGCGATCTGCGGATGATCGATCACCTCCTCGACCTTCCAGATGCTGGCGCAGGGCGCGCCAGCCGCATCGAGAATCTTCTCCCATTCGCGCGGGCTCTTCTTCGCCAGCGCCTCCTCGATGATCGCACGCAGCGCCGGCTCGTTCTCCTTGCGGCCGAACCAATCGGCAAAGCGCGGATCGTCGAAGGTGTCCCCGCGGCCGATCGCCGTCATCAGCGCGCGATATTGCTTCTCGTTGTTCACCGCGAGCAGGAGATAGCCGTCACCGGCTCTGAACAGGTTGGCGGTGGCCCGTCGGCTGACGGCCTGGTTGCCGGAGAGCTGCTGGCGATGGCCGGCGACGGAATAATCCGCCACCTGCCCCGACAGGAACGCCAGCGTCGCCTCCAGCATGGAGACGTCGACGAGCTGGCCCTTGCCGGTACGGCCGCGCTGGAACAGTGCGCTGGAGACGCCGAATGCCGCGGTCGCGCCCGATGCCACGTCGCAGATGGCAAAGCCGGCGCGCGTCGGCCCGGTTTCCTCATGGCCGGTGATCGCCATGATGCCGCTCAGCGCCTGGATCTTGCCGTCGTAGCCCGGGCTGGCGCGCTCCGGGCCGGTCTGGCCGAAGCCGGAGATCGCGCAATAGATCAGTTTTGGATTGATCTCCGACAGCACGGCATAACCGATACCGAGCTTGTCCATGACT
>NZ_JAFAVV010000389.1 GCF_019242285.1 Bradyrhizobium sp. | reverse complement strand
CACGGTGTGGCCCGGCCCCTTCGGCGCGATCATCAGCACGTCGAGATCGGCGCGCGGGTCGAGCAGATTGAAGTGCACGTTGAGCCCGTGCGCGAACACCAGCGCGGCGCCCTTCTTCATGTTCTCGTGCAGATGCTCGCGGTAGATATCGCCCTGCAATTCGTCGGGGGTCAGCATCATCACGAGGTCGGCCCATTTGGCGGCCTCCGCCACCTCGACCACCTTGAAGCCCGCGGCTTCCGCCTTCTTGGCCGAGGCCGAGCCCTTGCGCAGCGCGATCCACACGTCCTTGACGCCGGAATCCTTCAGGTTCAGCGCGTGCGCATGGCCCTGGGCGCCATAGCCGATGATGGCGACCTTCTTGCCCTTGATCAGGTTCAGGTCGGCGTCGCGATCGTAGTAAACTCGCATTTGTTGTTTCCTTTTTCGTTGGCCGCCGATCGATCGGCGTAGTTGCGGGGACAAAATTTCCGGCGCTGTCTAGAGCATTTGGTGTTCAGGGGAAACCCTCTTCTCGCATGTGCTGCGTCACTCCGCGATCACGGGAATGGCCTGCGGGCGCCGTGCCAGCAGCATCACGCCGATGCCGCCGACCACGGTGAGCATGCCGGCGAGCCGCAGCGACCCGAACGTCTCGTGAAACACCACGCTCGACGCCGCCGAGCCGACGAACGGCACCAGCAGCGCGAACGGCACGACCTGCGCGGCCGGATGGTCGCGCAACAGCCGGCCCCACAGCCAGTAGGCAAAACAGGTCGAGATGCCGCCGACGAAGAGCATGCAGGCTATTCCGGTGAGCGACAGGCCGGTCAGCGCGTGCCAGGTCGGCGCTGCGCCGTCGGTCATGATCGCGAGCGCCAGCAGCGGCACGGCCGCGGTCAGGCACAGCCAGGCGAACAGGTCGAACATCGGCACGTCCCGCGCCTGCCGCAGCAGGAGATTGCCGATCGCGAAGCTGACCGGCGAGATCATCAGCACGGCGAAGGCCGAAATCGGGAAGTCATAGCCGACGGTGCCACAGATCATGAGAAGCCCGATCGCCGCGATGGCGATGCCTGCGACCTGCGGTCGTGTCGGGCGCTCGCCGAGGATCAGCGCGGCGAGCGCGATCGTGAACAGCGCCTGGCTCTGCACGATGACGCTGGCGAGGCCGACCGGCACGCCGCCCGCGATGCCGTAGGACTGCGCCAGGAACTGGCCGAGGAACAGCGTGAGGCTGATCGCGATCAGGCGCGGCCAGGAGATTTTCGGCTTGCGTACGAACAGGCACGGCGCGCCGGCGATGGCGAAGCGCAGCGCCGTCATCAGCGCGGGCGGCAATTCGTCGAGCGCGATCCGGCTCGCCACGAAGGCAAGTCCCCAGATCACCGCCACGAGAACGGCGAGGCAAATGTCGGCGGGCTTCATTCGCGGCTCCTAACCTCTCCCGCACTCGTCCGCCGAAGCCTTGGCGAACGCGGACGAGCGCAGGAGAGGGAGCGGACCGCCTCTGTGGTGGACAGGCGAACCAGCTATCACGTCATCAGCCCTGCTTGTCCGGCTTGCGCAGCAGATAGGTGCCGTGCAGCGGCGCGTGATAGTCGGCCTGCTCGAGGATGAAGCCCACCTCGGTGAGCATGCGCTCGATCACCCAGCCGAAGGTGGAATATTCGTCGCGCATGTGGGTGACCACGCTGTCGCGCTCGAAATCGTGGTTCTTGACGTGGAAGTCCGCCCATTGCTCGACGTCGCGCTCGCTGCCGTCGGGCATCCTGACGAAGACGATGTCGCGCAGATAGAAATTGGCGCCGGGCTTCAGCGCGCCATGGATGCGCGCCAGCGCCACCGCCTTCCAGAAATCCGGCAGATGGTGCAGCGTGAACTCGCTGACGATCAGGTCGTAGGAACTGGGCGCGTAGGCGAAGCTCAAGAGTCCCGCCGACTGGGTGCGAATCGCAGCGCGGCGGTCGCGCGCATAGACGTCGGCCAGCGCCAGCATGGCCGGCGAGATGTCGACGGCATCGACCTGGGCACCGAGCAGCGCCGCCTCGGTGGCGAGCACGCCGTTGCCGCAGCCGATGTCGGCGACGCGCCAGCCCGGCTTGACGCCGAGCCGGGTCAGCGCCGCGCGGGCGCGCACGTCATTGTCGTCACTGGGGCCGCAGATCGAGGCCACTGCACGGTCGATCCCGACCTGTCGCCGCTCGTTATAATACCAGTCACGTGCCAGCATGGCTCTGCATCCCCTCGGGCCCGCGCCCGATCGCGGCGACGCCGGTGCGGGAGACCTCGACCAGGCCGAGCGGGCGCATCAGATCGACAAACTGGTTGATCTTGCCGGTATTGCCTGTGATCTCGAACACCAAGCTCTCGATCGTGGCGTCGATCACCCGCGCCCGGAAAGCATCGGCCATCCGCAGCGCCTCGACCCGGTGCTCGCCGGTGCCGCGCACCTTCACCATCGCAAGCTCCCGCTCGATCGAGCGGCCGGCCTGGGTCATGTCGACGACCTGGTAGACCGGCACCATGCGGTCGAGCTGGTGCTTGATCTGCTCGATCACCATCGGCGTGCCCGTGGTGACGATGGTGATGCGGGAGAGATGCTTCTTGCTCTCGGTCTCCGAGACCGTGAGGCTCTCGATGTTGTAGCCGCGGCCGGAGAACAGCCCGATCACGCGCGCGAGCACGCCGGGCTCGTTCTGCACCAGCACCGTGAGCGTGTGCGTCTCGTTCGGATCGTGGCGGTCCTCGATGAAATAGGCGGATGCGGGCTGGTTCATGCTGGCTGTTCCGAAAGAGGTGCACTCCCTCTCCCCGCCCTTTGCGGGGGCGAGACGAGCAAAGCTCGCTCTGAGAGGGTTGGGGTGAGGGGCTGCTTCAGCGAGGACGGTGAAAGACGGATCCGCTGAGAGTCCCCCTCACCCGGATCGCATCTACGATGCGACATAGCCGAAGCTTCGCTTCGGCGTCCTCTTTGGAACGGCCGCCGGTAGGCGGCCTGCGCCTCTCCCCGCAAGCGGGGAGAGGTGAGGAGAGAGCGTGCTCGTCGCTGCTGCTTCATGACCGCACCAATTCACACCAGCGCCTTGCCGCCGGCGAAGGCGGTCGCGGTGGCCTCGTCATTGGCCTGCTCCGGCAGCAGCATCTCGTTGTGCGCCTTCCCCGAGGGGATCATCGGGAAGCAGTTTTCCAACGCCGCGACCCGGCAGTCGAACAGCACGGGCCGCTTGACCTTGATCATCTCGCGGATCGCGCCGTCGAGATCGGCCGGCTTGATCGCGCGCAGCCCGACGCAGCCATAGGCCTCGGCGAGCTTGACGAAATCCGGCATCGCCTCGGTGTAGGAATGCGACAGCCGGTTGCCGTGCAGGAGCTGCTGCCATTGCCGCACCATGCCCATGTACTGGTTGTTCAGGATGAACACCTTGATCGGCAATTCGTGCTGGACTGCGGTCGACATCTCCTGGATCGTCATCTGCACCGAGGCGTCGCCGCCAATGTCGATGACGAGGCTGTTCGGATGGGCGATCTGCACGCCGATCGCCGCCGGCAGGCCGTAGCCCATGGTGCCGAGCCCACCGGACGTCATCCAGCGGTGCGGCTCCTCGAAGCCGAAGAACTGCGCCGCCCACATCTGATGTTGGCCGACCTCGGTGGTGATGTAGACGTCCTTGCCGC
>NZ_JAFAVV010000343.1 GCF_019242285.1 Bradyrhizobium sp. | reverse complement strand
CACGGCGCTCGGCCTGGAGCAGATCGGCGCGGCCCTGGTGAAGGCCCTGCCGGGTCCACCGGCAAAGCAGCGGGAGCGCGATCCCTGGGACGATCGGCCGAAGTCCATCAAGCCCGGCTTCGTCGTCGATCTGCTGATCGCGACGAGCCGGATCGATACGGTACTGGCGACGCGGGCTGTCGAGCATCTGCTGGCCTGGCCGAAAACCTACAAGCTGGACGACGTGCTGGTACCCGCTGCCTGTGCGCTGGTGAAGCTCGCGGAAAGCGCTGCGTGGCCTGCGGTGGGGCGGCTCCGGGCAGCGGCGCTCGATCATCTGCGGCAGCGCATCGCGCTGCCGCTGCAGGCGCCACAGGACTGGCGCAGGACCAATCCCCTCAAATGCACCTGTGCCGATTGCCGCGGACTGGGCGCATTCCTGCTCGCGCCGGAGCAGAGGCAATGGTACCTCAAGGCAATCATGGGCCGGCGCACCCATGTCGAGGAAAGTGCCCGGGGGACGGGCTGCGACCTCGATCTTGCGACCGAGAAACGCGGCAGCCCGCACACGCTGGTGGCCACCAAGAACCAGGCGAGCTATGAACGGCGCGCGAAGCAGCGTCGGCAGGATATTGGGCATGTGTCGGCGCTGGGCGGATGATGCTAGTATTGGGCCGAACAGCGAGTTCGAGCCATGAGCCCGGAGAGCCGGACCAAGCTTTCGGATCGAGTCACCCGCGCGGCGGAAACGGCGCTGGCTGCCCAGAGCGATGTCAGTGCCGTCGACATCCTGCTGGGGATCGGCTGGCTCGACCCGAACTCGCTGGAGCGCTGGCGCCGCGGGCAGGTCGAATGCCTCGAGGGGTTGTTGCAGACCAATCCGTCCCGCGTTTCGGAAGCCATGGAGCTGTTCCGTTGCTGGGCGCTCGGAAAAGGATTGCTGGCGAGACAGACCGACTATGTCGCGCGGACGCCGCGGCGCGAGACGCTGCGCTTCAGCAGGAGCGGCACCGACGCGATCGAGGAGGCCTACCGGACGCATTGGGTGTCGCCGGCGCTTTCCGAGAAGAAGCGCGAGCGGCTGGCCGAGAAGGCCAGCCGCGCTCCCGAGCTGGTGGCGATCCTGCCGACGAAGGCGGGGTGGACATGCCATCGCTGCGGCGGCACCGGCGATCTGTTGATGATGGAGACACCCGGCCCGGCATGCCTGAGCTGTGCCGGGCTCGGCGATCTCGTGTTTCTGCCGGCGGGCGACGCCTTGGCGACGCGCCGGGCGAAAGCGAAGAGCAAGCGCTATGCCGTCGTCGTGCGTTTCAGCAGGACGCGCGGCCGCTACGAACGACAGGGCCTGCTGGTCGAGCCGCGGGCCCTCCCGGATGCCGAATGATGGACGGGCGGGCGCCGCGTCCGCCGCTGGCGCCGCCGCCGGGAATGGCTCACGAAGCGGTGCGGGTGATGGAAACCGACTTGCGCGGATAGAGAAAATAGCTGTCGGTCAGCGTCACGGTCCCGACGATGTTGTAGCCCAGGTTCGGCTGATATCGGTACGATGCCTCGCCCAGGATGAATGAGACATTCGGCGTGCCGGCGAGCGACGTCGGAAGCGTGATCGGTTGGCCCTTCGTCCTCGCCGTTCCATAGCGCGAGTCGCTCCAGGTCACGGTGGCGGCACCGCTGGCGTCCGTGGAAACTTCGGAAACCGTGACCATCCCGGTGGCGGTGGTGAACGGATAAGGCGTGAAGATCTTGGCCGCCGAGTCGAGAAAGTTGCTCATTTGGGCGTTGTTGATGGATTGCTGCTGCGAGGTCAGGTCCGCGATCGAGTGCGCGGTTGCGGTGACCTTGACCTTGATCGCCATGCCGTTGCCGAGCTCGACGCCTCCGACCATGAGCACGAGCATGAAGGGCGCCACGATGGAGAACTCGACCGCCGCCACGGCCTGGACGTCGGTCGACCATGATCGCAAATGAGAGGTGATGCTTTTCATTGGTCGATGGTCTCGTTCTGGAACACGGCGGTGGCTGCAATCTTGCGATTGCCGTTCGGCAGATTGGCCAAGGTGAAGCCGAGCGGACCCATGAAGACGGGCCACTGGTACATCAGCGTCACCACGACGATGTCGCCCGGACCGCCGGGGGAGTAGTGCCAGGTGTTCGTCACCTGGCCACTGGAGTTGAAGGTCAATGGCGGCTGGGACGTACTCGCCGCCGCGAACGAGCTTGTGGACTGCACATCGACCATGAGATTGGCGCAGGCGAAGATGATCCTGATCTGCGGGCAGACGACATTGCT
This sequence comes from Bradyrhizobium sp., assembly GCF_019242285.1. Lineage (GTDB taxonomy): Bacteria > Pseudomonadota > Alphaproteobacteria > Rhizobiales > Xanthobacteraceae > Bradyrhizobium. The sequence continues at coordinate 2,843 of NZ_JAFAVV010000343.1, read as the reverse complement.
CTTGAACGTGGTCTGATCCATGCCAGCCGCCTGCGCCTGGCCGGTGAGAATCTGGCGGCTCGCTCCCTGCACCACGGATTCCAGGAGCTGCTGCCCGAAGAAGACCAGAAAGACCTGGATGATGCCGATCACCAGCGCGACGAACGGGACGGCGACGATGGCAAATTCGACCGCCGTTGCGCCGCATTCATCGGCGAGCAACGCCGTTGCGCGATCGCGGCGTCGTCTCGTGTCGGATGAGATGCCGAATGAGACGTCGGATGAGTCCCGGGGCGTGCGCATGACGTGCTTCTCACTGTGTCAGGTGGGCGGCGGTGCGGACCACCTTGTCGAACAACGCCTGCAGTGCTGCCGTGATGTCGCCGCCTGATTGCACGTCGTAGAACAGGTTCGGTGACGCGCAGGCCTGCAAGCCTTGCGCGATCTTGCCGCTTGCCGGATCGGGATTGTTCAGCGAGGCGACGTAGGTGTTGTACCAGCTGTCGGTCGGCAGTTGCAGATACTCGGTGTAGAGCACGGCGATGCGTATGCCGCGGTCCTTGATCTTCGTGCAGATCGTCGGATCGATTGGCGCGTGGCATCGGTATTGCGAGCCGACCTTGAGGCCGTTGCCGATGCAGGCGGAGGCGCCCGAGACGAACATGTCGTCAACGCCGTCGGTGACGAGGAATACGACTTCCTGCGGCGTGTCTCCGGTCTGGTTGGTGCCGCCGCCGGGGGCAGGCATGATGGTGTCGACCGCGCTCAACGCGCCCTCGATGTTGGTGTCGGTATCGTTGTTGTTGTTCGACGACGTCAAGTAGTTGTTGGAGTAGACCTGAAGGAGCTGGATGTTGCCGGCCGCCGCCGTGCCGGCCGCGGACAGGTCGGTGGATGGCTGGCCGGAGGGCGCATAGATCGTGTTCAGCCCGTAGTCGAAACTGTAGATGGCGACTTTGTAGGTGTTGTTGTTCTGCTGCTGCGTGGTCTGCGCCTTGCTCATGAGGCCCGCGACCGCCTGGGCCACGAGGTCGATGCGCAGCGTGACATTCAGGTTGCGGGCCAGCGCGTAGTTGTCCTCACCATTCGGATTTCCGAGATTGTCCGACGACGGGTGTGTTTCATGGCAGGCGAAGCCGCATCCTCCCTGCCTGGACGTGGCGTTGACCAGGGCCTGGATGTCGCCGGGGGTCGCGGCGATCGCCATGGACGGCGAATCGTCCGCGAGCAGATAGAAATTGATGTTGGGCGCCCCGGAAGCGCTGGCCGTCGCCGAGCCCCGGATCGGCCACGCCGGCGCGCGGAGCAGCGCAGGGAAGTTGTTGGTGGACCTTGCCGTGTAGCTGACGACCACCGTCCTCACGAGCCCGGAATTGCCGATGGTGATCGTCACGTTGGGCTGGCCCGACAGGCCGGCAAGATTGTTCGCCGTCGCGTTGAAGATGCTCTGGGCTATCGCCTGGGCAACCGTCGGGCTCTTCGCCATCATCGACGGCGTCGCTGCCGCGATCGCCGCGGCGTCGGCGGCGGCATTGAGCTGCGCCTGCATGCGTTGGGCCTTGGTGTAGTCCAGCGACATGCCGAGCAGGTAGATGGTCGGAACCATCATGAGCGCGAACATCACCGCGACGTTGGCGTCACGATTCCTGAGAAAACCCAGCACTAGAAAGTGGAGCATGTCCTCACCCCTACAGCTCCCGATTGCAGGAATTGTCTGGCCAGCCGCACGGCTTCACCCGTAGATTTACGGTGTCTCCTTAAGCAACGCTTACTCAATTACCGGGAACAGGGGCCTGTAGAATCGGTCGCGGCGCAATTGAGCCGGCATCGCTAACGATCCCTTAAGGCCGGCTGAGAATTTCGACCCGGCGATCGCCGCGGGCCGGGGCCGCTCAATGCGCCTTGATCTCGCGAAACTTCGCCAGCGCGCGTTCGAATTTCCGGTCGAACAGCCACATCGCATCGAGGATGTCGCGGAAGGTCGCGGATGTCCGCGCCCGGTCGGCTCGTCCGAAGGCGAAGATGCTGTTGTTTCGCAGATACCTCATGATCCTCGGCTCGGAGATCCGGTAGCCGAGGAGATGGCCCGACGCCAGCGCGGCGCGCGTCGGAGACGGGATGATCTGCAGCAGCTCGAACAGCTTCATCTGATCGATCGGACTCGGCAGCGTCCGCGCGATTGCCGGGATTTGCGGGAAGAGGTCCGCATGCGCGGTCATCAGGGCGTCCCTCACGGCGGTCCAGTGGTTGAGCCGATGATCCAGGTGACCGACCCGCTTCTCCTCCTCGTCGTCGCGAAGGCCGAGCTTGCGGTCGAGCGCCGCGATCGACGTCCTGATCGCCTCCCATTTCCTGCGGCCGTTGCGGTCTTCGCTCGGCGACGTCTGCAGGCTGCCGATATAGGTGTTCGAGCGCGCATTTCCCGCGTTCTGCTTGCCGTTCGTTTCCGCGAAGAACAGCCCGAGGCTGATGCGCCCCGCCGTCTCGGCAGCGGCCGCATCGAGCCCCTTGGCCCGCGCGATGGCAATGCCGAGCGCGACGACGTCCTCGAAGGGCGTTGCCGAGCCCTGTGCCTCGGGCGGCGGCGCCTCCATGAGGTTGAAGAGCCTGCCGTACTCCTCGACCAGCGGCTCGATGTCGGCGTCGAAATATCGCGGCGGAATGCCGAACTTGTTGGGCCTTCCGATCCTGGACGGGACGGCGTCGGTCAGATCCTTGTAGGTACTGATGACGCCGATGCGGGCGAGATAGAGCGCCTGTCCCGGCAGGTTCGGCAGCCGTTCCTTCGCCTCGATCTGGCTGCGCCGTTCGGCCAGGATCGCCTTGAAGCGGCTCAGCGCGTCATCGTAGGCGGCGAGGGCGTC
>NZ_JAFAVV010000261.1 GCF_019242285.1 Bradyrhizobium sp. | reverse complement strand
CCGGGCCGGTCGGGACTGCGAAGGTCGTCAAGATCGTCAACAACATGATGTCGATGGGCAACGTACTCGTGGCCGCCGAAGCGTTCGCGCTCGGCGTTGCCGCCGGTGTCGAGTCGGAGAAGCTCTACGAGGTGCTCTCCGTCAGCGGCGGCCGCTCCCACCACTTCACCAAGCGGTTTCCCAACGCGCTGAAGGGCGATTTCGCACCGGGATTCCGGATGGAGCTCGGCGAGAAGGATCTCGCGCTCGGGGTCGAGCTTGGGCGGATGACGCACATGCCGACGCCCTCGGCCTCCGCGACGCGCGAGCTCTACGCGCTGGCGCTGGCCGAAGGCTTTCGCGGCCGGGACATCGTCGCGTTGCTTTCGATGTACCAGAACTGGGCGAAGGCGGCACAGTGAGTGGCTTGGGTGGCCGCCCGCTCAGCTCATTCTGAAACGCACCGGCACGGTTTTCGGTCCGCCGACGAAGGTCGAGGCCGACCGGCGCGGCTCGCCCGCGAGCTCGATCGATTCCAGTCGTTCGAACAGCTCCTCGAAGAAGATGCGCATCTCCAGCCGTGCGAGGTGCTGGCCGAGGCAGACATGGACGCCGTGGCCGAAGCCGACATGTCGGGTCGCATCCCGGTCGACACGGAACAGGTCCGGCGCGTCGAAGACTTCTTCGTCGCGATTGCCCGACGGATAGCACAGCATCAGGCGGTCACCCTTTGCGATCGCCTGGCCGCGAAGCTCGGTATCTTCGGTCGCCGTGCGCATGAAGTGACCGACGGGCACGGTGTAGCGCACCGCCTCCTCGATCAGCTTGGAAATGAGCGAGCGGTCGGCCTTGACCTTGCGGAATTCGTCCGGATGCTCGCAGAGCGCCCATATTGCGCCTGACGTCGAGGACGATGTCGTGTCATGGCCGGCGGTTGCGATCAGGATGTAATAGCTCGTGGCTTCCCGCTGCGCGATCGGGGCGCCCTCGATCTCGGCATGGGCGATGATGGTGGCGATATCGTCGCGCGGGTCGGCGCGGCGCGTTGCGGTGAGCCGGGCGAAGTATTCCTCGAAGTCGGCGATCACTTCCAGCAGCGAGTTCGTCTCCGCAATCGGGTCGCCCGCCGCTCGGGCGTCGCGGCGGAGATCCTCGTCGTCCGAGCCGAATATCTCCTGGGTGAGCTTGAGCATCCGCGGCTCGTCCTGTTCCGGAACGCCCAGGATTTCCATGACCACGCGCAGCGGATAGTGGAGCGCCACGTCCCGCGCGAAATCGCATTCGCCGCCATGCGAGGCCATGCGATCGACGGCTTCGCGAGCGATCATGCGGATGCGGCTCTCCAGTGACTGCAGCTTCTGCGGCATCAGCCAGCCCTGGGTGATGCGCCGGTATTTCATGTGCTCCGGGGCGTCCATGTTGACCATGATGCGCAACAGATGCGGATAGCCACCCTGCATCGAGCGGACGAGATCCTCCGCTGCCCGCGGCCGCAGAACCGTCGGGTTGTCGGCACTGTGGAACAGGTCGTTCTGGCGGCTCACCGCGAGGATGTCCGCATGCTTGGTGACAGCCCAGAACGGATCGTAGCCCTCGACCTCGACGCGGCCGACCGGATTGTTCGCGCGCAGCCAGCAGAAACCATGGTAGAGCGCCGTTCGCTCGGCGTAGGCGCGTGGCGTCAGGATCAGCCGTGCAAGCTCGTCATCCACCTTCATCGACCCGTTCGGCACGTCCATTTGCTGCTCCACATCTGCCCAAGCCAGTAGTCGCCAAGCAGGGTGGGTGGCCGCGGTTACGCGACGATGTCGAAGGCCGGGCGCTCGTATTTCAGATGTCATAATCGAGCGGCGAGCCCGGTCGCCGTCGGCGACGCCAGGCCGTTGCATGGCTCAATGCATTGCCCGTCGGCCATCGGCATTTACAGGCGCCGTCCGATCCGCTTAGCTGAGCTTTCGACGCCAACGACACGATATGCGGGATGGAACTCCGATGGACGAGGCCGGCGCAGATGCCGGCACGCTCGAATAAGTCAGCGCGATCAGGGTTTGAGCAGGCGAGGGGCTCCGCGCATCGCGATGCCGTGTCCCGTGTCGCCATGTTCAGGGAGCCGGATCATGCGAAATGACTTCGAGACGGTCGCCGTCGAGCGCAGGGAGAACCGTGTCCTGCTGGTCACCTTGAACCGGCCGCGCGCGTCGAATGCCATGAACACCCAGATGGGCCTCGACCTCATGGAGCTGTTCGAGGGCCTCACCATCGATCTCGAAGGCCTGCGGGTCGTGATCCTGACCGGCAGCGGCGACAAGGCGTTCTGCGCCGGCGGCGACCTCAAGCAGCGCAACGGCATGACGGACGAGGCCTGGGTCGCCCAGCATCTGGTGTTCGAGCGCATGCTGCGGGCGATCCTCGCCTGTCCGGTCCCGGTGATCGCGGCGGTCAACGGCGCGGCCTATGGCGGCGGCTGCGAGATCGCCGCGGCGGCCGATTTCATCTACGCCTCGACCAATGCGCGCTTCGCGTTGACCGAGGTCACGCTCGGCATCATGCCCGGCGCCGGCGGCACGCAGAACCTGC
>NZ_JAFAVV010000247.1 GCF_019242285.1 Bradyrhizobium sp. | reverse complement strand
CGGACGACGTGTTCTCGCTGTTTCCGGTGTTGGAATCGATGCTCGGCCGGCGCGGCGGTGACCTCTCCGGCGGCCAGCAGCAGCAGCTCGCGATCGGGCGGGCGCTGGTGATGCGGCCGAAGCTGCTTCTGCTCGACGAACCGACCGAAGGCATCCAGCCCTCGATCATCAAGGACATCGGCCGGGCGATCTCGTACCTGCGCAATCTCGGCAACATCGCCATCGTGCTGGTCGAACAATATCTCGACTTTGCCTGTGAACTCGGCGACAAGTTCGCGGTGATGGATCGCGGCGCGGTGAAGTTCACCTGCGACCGCGCCAATCTCGATCCGGGCGAGATCAGCCGCCAGATGGCGCTGTAGCACGTTCCGGTCTACCACGACCGGCCGGGGGAGGGATGCCGAGCGAGCAATCAGGCGCGTCTGCGGTCTTTGATGCGAACCGCGCCCGGGGCGCGGTCGCGTTCGAGGTCTGCCTGCAGGACGGCGTGACACGCCGCGGCGCATTGCATGAAGCGGGATCGCTGCGGGTTCGGTTTCCCTCGCCCGAGGACGCCGGTCTGTCGGCAGTGTTCGTCAACACGGCCGGCGGGATCGCTGGCGGCGATCGCTTTGATGTCGAGATCGCAGTCGGTGCCGGCGCACGGCTCACATTGACGACGGCCGCGGCTGAGAAGGTTTACCGTGCGCTCGGCGCGCCCGCCGAGCTCAACATCACGCTGAAGGTCGCCGACGACGCGGCGCTCGCCTGGCTGCCGCAGGAGACCATCCTGTTCGACCACGCACGCCTGTCGCGGCGGATCGACATCGACCTTGCCGAAGGTGCCTCGCTCCTGCTTTGCGAAATCCTGGTTTTCGGCCGCGCGGCCATGGGCGAGCGTCTGCGCCAGGGCAGCCTCGTCGACCGTTGGCGGCTGAAGCGGGGCGGCCGGCTCGTCTTCGCCGAGACGGTGCGGCTTGAGGGCGACATCGGCGCCCAGCTCGATAGGCCCGCGATCGCCGCCGGAGCGGGCGCGGTGGCCACGGCCTTGATGGTGCCCGGCGACGAGGCGCTGGTGGAACGAATCAGGGAAGTCTCCGACTCGTTCGGCGGCGAGGTCGGACTTTCCGCCTGGAATGGATTTGCAATGGCGCGCTTCTGTGCCCAAGATGTCGCGCGGTTGCGCGCCGACATGGTGGCGGTGCTCGGCCGCGCCGCGGGTCGTCCGCTGCCGCGGCTCTGGCTCAACTAGATCGATCGCAATTCATAGAGTGACGATATGAATCTGTCTCCCCGCGAAAAGGACAAGCTTCTGATCTCGATGGCGGCCATGGTGGCGCGGCGGCGGCTGGAGCGCGGCGTCAAGCTCAACCACCCCGAGGCGGTCGCGCTCATTTCGGATTTCATCGTCGAGGGGGCACGTGATGGCCGCACCGTCGCCGAACTGATGAAGGCGGGCGCGGAGGTCCTGACACGAAGCCAGGTGATGGACGGCATCCCCGAGATGATCCATGACATCCAGGTCGAGGCGACCTTTCCCGACGGCACCAAGCTCGTCACCGTGCACCAGCCGATCCGCTGATATGACGGAGGAAAGAACATGATCCCCGGTGAACTCTTCATCCAGGACGGGGAGATCGAGCTCAATGCGGGCCGCAAGACCGTCACGCTGACGGTGGCCAACACCGGTGACCGGCCGATCCAGGTCGGCTCGCACTATCATTTCTTCGAGACCAACCCGGCGCTGAAATTCGAGCGCAAGAAGGCCCGCGGCATGCGACTCGACATTGCGGCCGGCACCGCGGTGCGCTTCGAGCCGGGCCAGACCCGCGACGTCCAGCTCGTCGCACTCGCCGGCAAGAAGACGATCTACGGCTTCCGCGGCGACGTGATGGGGAAACTGTGATTTGTCGGCGCAAGGCGGCGGGTGGAGATGATCTGTTGTGAGGTGAGTGCGAGTGTCTCGCTCCCTCCCCCCGCCTGTCCGCCGAAACCTTGGCGAAGGCGGATGCGGGCGAGGGTTGGGGAGGGGGGTATGCCACACGACGAGGTTTCTCAATTTCAAAGAAGTCACGCCAGAGAACTCCGCCGCACAATGACGCGCGCGGAGACGCTTCTGTGGCGTCATCTCAAGGCCCATCGTCTAGCGCATCTGCGTTTCCGGCGGCAAATGCCGACGGGCAACTACATCGCGGACTGTGTCGCCCATAGCTGCAAACTCGTCATCGAGATCGACGGCGAGAGTCATGACTTCGAGGAGCGCATTCGTCGCGACGAAGTGCGTGACCAATGGTTCGCATCGCGGGGCTATCGGGTGTTGCGTTTCACGAATGATGACGTGATGCGGAATCTGGAAGGAGTCGCCCTCGCCATACTTCAGGCGGCGGAGCAAGCGGAACCCCCCTCCCTAACCCTCCCCCGCATCCGCCTTCGTCAAGGCTTCGGCGGACAGGCGGGGGGAGGGAACGCAGCGAGCGGTTCGGCTTGCGATCTTGATGAGGAAGCTTGAGCCGATGCTGAGTGGACTGCGCCTCGTCTCGGAAGCTGCCCAGCTTGCCGCGCATCGTCATTCCGGCCAGCAGCGCAAGGGGCGTGGGGACGAGCCTTATGTCAATCATCTCGCCGAGGTCGCGAATCTGTTGGCCGTTGCCACCGGTGGCGCCGACGCCGAGCTGGTTGCGGCCGCGTGGCTGCACGACACGATGGAAGATACCGACACCACGAAAGACGAGCTGACGCAGCGTTTCGGCCCGCGCGTCGCCGGTCTCGTCGAGGAGGTGACCGACGACATGACGCTGTCGAAGGACGAGCGGCGGCGGCTCCAGGTGGTCGAGGCGCCGACGAAGTCGGGCGGCGCCAGGCTGATCAAGATCGCCGACAAGATCTCGAACATCCGCGCCCGCATCTTCTTCGAGCCGAACCTGATGCAGCGCGTCGAGCTGATGGATTACGTCGCCTGGGCCGAGCAGGTGGTCGCCGGTTGCCGCGGCGTCAACGCGGCGCTCGATGCGATGTTCGATGATGCGGTCACGAAAGCCGGGAGCGCGATGTGAGCCTGCTGCCTGCGTCCTGGCGCCAGACAAGGATTGCCATTGGGGGTGAAAGATGTCCGTCAAGATAAAGCGTTCCGTCTATGCCGACATGTTCGGCCCGACCACCGGCGACAAAGTGCGGCTCGCCGACACCGATCTCATCATCGAGGTGGAGAAGGATTTCACCATCTATGGCGAGGAGGTGAAGTTCGGCGGCGGCAAGGTGATCCGCGACGGCATGGGCCAGTCGCAGGCGACCAACAAGCAGGGCGCGGTCGACACCGTCATCACCAACGCGCTGATCGTCGACCATTGGGGCATCGTCAAGGCCGACGTCGCGATCGAGGAAGGCATGATCAGCGCGATCGGCAAGGCCGGCAATCCCGACATCCAGCCCGGCGTGACCATCGTGATCGGCCCCGGCACCGACGTGATCGCAGGCGAAGGCAGGATCCTCACCGCCGGCGGTTTCGACAGCCACATCCATTTCATCTGCCCGCAGCAGATCGAGCACGCGCTGATGAGTGGCGTCACCTCGATGCTCGGCGGCGGCACCGGTCCCTCGCACGGCACCTTTGCCACCACCTGCACGCCGGGCCCCTGGCACATGGGACGTATGATCCAGTCGTTCGACGCGTTCCCGGTCAATCTCGGCATTTCGGGCAAGGGCAACGCGTCGCGTCCGGCGTCACTGGTCGAGATGATCAAGGGCGGCGCCTGCGCGCTGAAGCTGCACGAGGACTGGGGCACCACACCGGCAGCGATCGACAACTGCCTGTCGGTCGCCGACGACCACGATATCCAGGTGATGATCCACACCGACACGCTAAACGAATCGGGCTTCGTCGAAGATACGGTGAAGGCCTTCAAGGGCCGCACCATCCATGCCTTCCACACCGAGGGCGCCGGCGGCGGTCACGCGCCCGACATCATCAAGATCGCCGGCCTGAAGAACGTGCTGCCGTCCTCCACCAACCCGACGCGGCCGTTCACGCGCAACACCATCGACGAGCATCTCGACATGCTGATGGTGTGCCACCATCTCGATCCCTCGATTGCCGAGGACCTCGCTTTCGCCGAGAGCCGCATCCGGAAAGAGACCATCGCGGCCGAGGACATCCTGCACGACCTCGGCGCGCTCTCCATGATGTCCTCGGACTCTCAGGCCATGGGCCGGCTCGGCGAGGTCATCATCCGCACCTGGCAGACCGCCGACAAGATGAAGAAGCAGCGCGGCGCTCTGCCCGAGGACAAGGGCAAGGACAACGACAATTTCCGCGTCAAGCGCTACATCGCCAAATACACCATCAATCCCGCGATCGCGCACGGGGTGTCGAAGCTGATCGGCTCGGTGGAGAAGGGCAAGCTCGCCGATCTCGTGCTGTGGTCACCGGCCTTTTTCGGCGTCAAGCCGGACCTGATCGTCAAGGGCGGCTCGATCGTGGCCGCTCCCATGGGTGACCCCAACGCGTCGATCCCGACGCCGCAACCGGTGCACTACCAGCCCATGTTCGCGGCCTTCGGCAAGTCGCTGACCGCGTCCTCGGTGGTGTTCACCTCGAAGGCCGCGGCGACCTCTGGCCTTGCCCGCCAGCTCGGCATCGCCAAGAAGCTCTATCCGGTCCAGAATACCCGCGGCAAGATCTCCAAGAAGAGCATGATCCACAACGACGCGACGCCTGACATCGAGGTCGATCCGGAGACCTACGAAGTGCGTGCCGACGGCGAATTGCTGACCTGCGAGCCTGCCGAGGTGCTGCCCTTGGCGCAGCGCTATTTCATGTTCTAATGTCGGGCGGCATAAGCAAGAACAACGGGAGACGAATACCATGATCTATGTCATCGCCACCACGCCAATGAAGCCGGAAGGCCGCGAGGCCTTCATCAAGGGTCACAAGGACTGCATCGCCGAGACCTTGAAGGAGAAGGGCTGCGTTGCCTATGAGGGTCATGTCAGCGTCAATGATCCGAATCTCTACGTCGTGGTCGAGCGCTGGGAGACGCGCGAGGACCTCAACGCGCACAGCCGCTCGCCGCACATCAAGGTCTGGCGTGAATTGTCTTCGTCGCTGAAGGCTGCACCGACGGTGATCGAGATCATCAGCGACGCCAAGGTCGACAAGATTTCCGCATGATCCGCGCGACGAAGGTGCTGGGGCAGCATCGCTGGAACGAAGCCCCTGCCGACACCGTGGTGCTCGATTTCAACGACCGTCACCGGCGGCGGATGGCAATGACCGGCACGCGCGGCCTCGAGTTCCTGCTCGACCTCGAGAACGCGATCGCGTTGCGCGGCGGCGATGCGCTGGTGCTGGAGGACGGCAGGCTGGTCGAGGTCGTCGCGGCGCCGGAGCCGCTGCTCGAGATCCGCGGCGCCGATCCGCATCATCTGATCCGCGTCGCCTGGCATCTCGGCAACCGCCATCTGCCGACGCAGATCGTACCCAAGGGCCTGCGCATCCGCCGCGACCACGTGATCGAGGCGATGGTGAAGGGGCTCGGCGCCCGCGCCATCGAGATCGAGGCGCCGTTCGATCCGGAGGGCGGCGCCTATGCCGGCGGCGGCCACGGCCATGCGCATGCGGCGCACGCGCATACCGGGCACGATCACGTCCAGCATCATGACCACCGTCACGATCATGATCATCATGATCATGATCATCATGATCATGATGCGCATCTCCACCACGATCATGGCGGGCATGAGCATCACCACGGCCATTCCCATGCTCACGGGCACGACTGAGCCGAAGGCTCTGGCGCGGGAGGAGATGACCGAAGCCGAAGCTGCGGGCCTCTACCGGCTGTTGACCTGGCTGTCGCCGGCCTTTCCGGTCGGCGGCTTTTCCTATTCCAGCGGCATCGAATGGGCGGTCGAGGCCGGCGACATCGGTGACGCCGCAACGCTGCGCGATTGGCTCGCGGCAATGCTGGAGGATGGTTCGGGCTTTTGCGACGCGGCGTTCCTCGCCCTGGCGCATCGCGCCGTCGGCGCGGAGGACGCGCACGCCCTGCGCGAGGTCGCCGAGCTTGCCGCGGCCTTCGTGCCGTCGCGGGAGCGGCAGCTCGAAACCACGACCCAGGGCCGCGCCTTCATCGAGATCGCTCGTGCAGCATGGTCATGCGACGGCCTGGACCACGCAATTTCGAACTGCGGCGGCGTGATCGTTTATCCGGTCGCGGTCGGGCTCGTCAGCGCGGTGCATGACATTCCGCTGCCGCCGGCCTTGCACGCCTTCCTGCACGCGCTCGTCTCGAACTGGATTTCCGCCGGCAGCCGGCTCATTCCGCTCGGGCAGACCGACAGCCAGCGCGTGCTGGCGGCGCTCGAGCCGGTGGTCGCGGCCACGGCCGTCCGCGCCATCGCCGCGACGCTGGATGATCTCGGCGGCGCGACCTTTCGGGCCGATCTCGCGAGCTTGCGCCACGAGACGCAATATACGAGGTTGTTCCGGTCGTGAGTGTTGGCCGCGACGCTATTCCAGGGGGGAAGCACGCCATGTCAAAATCCCACGGTCCGCTCCGGATCGGCGTCGGCGGTCCGGTCGGGTCGGGCAAGACCGCGCTGATGGACCTGCTCTGCAAGTCGATGCGCGACCGCTATGACATCGCCGCGATCACCAACGACATCTACACCAAATGGGACGCCGAGTTCCTGGTCCGTTCCGGCTCCCTGACACCGGACCGGATCGCGGGCGTCGAGACCGGCGGTTGCCCGCACACCGCGATCCGCGAGGACGCCTCGATGAACCTTGCCGCGATCGCCGACATGCGCGGGAAATTCCCCGGTCTCGACCTGGTGCTCATCGAGTCCGGTGGCGACAACCTGGCAGCGACCTTCTCGCCCGAGCTTGCGGATTTGACGATCTATGTCATCGACGTCGCGGCCGGCGACAAGATTCCCTCCAAGGGCGGCCCCGGCATCACCCGCTCCGATCTGCTGGTCATCAACAAGATCGACCTTGCGCCTCATGTTGGCGCTTCGCTGGAAAAAATGCAGGTGGATGCAAGGCGAATGCGGGGCGCGCGGCCGTTCGTGATGACCAATCTCAGGAAGCATGAGGGGCTCGATCGCATCGTCCAATTCATCGAGTCCAAAGGCGGTCTTGCGCCGGCTCCCCGGCCGGCCTAATCGCCACCTCTCCGAGCGGTCCCACAGCCGGTCTGCCGACCGCGGCCCTGTTAACCATGCTGCGATCATCACGCGGGAACCGGATCGCCTTATGGCAGTTATCCACTTTCGGGTTCTGCCGAGGCTGAACCATCCTTGGGCAGCGCCGTTAATCTCTTCAGCCGACTTCGGTTGCGCAAGCATCATGGCTCGATCAAGATATCTCGTTGGATATGTCGCTGGTTGGTCCGTATTTCATTTTTCCCTTTGCTCCCGTGGCCGTCACCCCATGACCGTGCGCTGCCGCCAACCCGTCAACTTCGAGTAAGCGAGTGGTTCGGCTGGGATTCATCGTCGGCCTTATCGCGTTGATCGGGGCCCTGTTCTCCGGGCTTGCAGCCTATCGGGTGCATGAGCAGGAGCTGACCATCGAGGGCATCGCGCTGTCCCGCGCCATCGACGTTCACGCCAGCCTGGTGCAGGACCGCCTCACCGAGCGCGAGCTGCTGGCGCGCGTCGCCGCCGGCCTGTTCCGCACGCCGGCCGTGATCAAGGCCAACATGCTGCAGCCGCTGCGCTCATCGATCTATGCCTTCAAGACCGATTTCTCGATCGCAAGCTGGATTGCGCGCCTCAAGCCGAGCGAGCTCGATACCGCCCGCACGGAGCTTGCATCTGCGGGCTTCCCGAATCCCACCATCCGCAGTTTCGATGACAAGCCGCTCGACCGTCATGCGCTCGACAAGCCGCTCGACGTGCTGATGGACCTCGAGCCCCGCAATGCGGAGACCAGGGCCTATGCCGGCCGCGTGCTCGACCAGGCGCCGGTGATCGGGCCGATGCTGGCGCGCGCCATGAGCGAGGCCAAGCCGGTCTGCTCCGATCCGGTGCCGCTGTCGCGGCCGGACGGTGGTCCGATCGGCCTGATCCTGGCCGCTCCGGTCGTGCCCGAAGGCGCGACCGCGCCGGCGGGATTCGTGACTTTTTCCTACGAGCTTGCGCCGTTGATGCTCGCCAATGACGACCTTTCGCTGTTCGCGGTGGTGCTGAAGGATCCGCGCCGGGAGCGTGGCGAGCTGATCGCCAATGAGGAGGGCACGATCTCGTCGCGTACCGCGGAGCCTGGCGGACCGGCGCCGTCGGCGACGCGCACCGTGAGTTTCGGCAGCCGGGACTGGTCGCTGAGCTACTACGCCAAGACCAATGCCGAGAAACGCGCGGAGCAGACCGCCGCCATCGTCGGCGCGATCGGGCTCGCGCTGACCGGCATCGTCTGCGGCCTGTTCGGCTATGTCGCCTACAACAATTTGCGCATGAGCCGCGAGATCCAGGTGCGGATCGGCTTCGAGCGCCGGCTGACCGCCGTCATCGACGAGCTCAACCACCGCGTCAAGAACATCCTGGCAGTGATACAGTCGATCGTGACGCGGACGCTGCGCCATGGCTCCGACATCGACGTCGCGCGCGAGCTCCTGATCGGGCGCATCCACGCGATGTCGAACGTGGTGTCGCTGTTGAGCGAGAGCCAGTGGCAGGGCGTGCAGCTCAAGGGCCTGTTCGAGGCCCGGGCCATTCCCCATGCCGACCGCATCGCCGTGTCCGGTCCCGACATCTCCGTCAGCGCGCGGGCCGCGCAGAGCCTGTCATTGCTGTTTTTCGAGCTCGCCTCGCACTCCGACGAGGGGCTGTCGCTGGTCGGCAAGCATCCGCATATCCAGGCGAAATGGGAAGTGACCGGCCAGGAGCCCGACACCATGTTCAACTTCCGCTGGGAGGAGTCCAACACCAGCGAAGCGACGCGGCGCGCCGACAGCGATTTCGGCCTGATCCTGCTCGATCGCGTGGCGCCGGAGGCGCTGGGCGGCACCTCGAAGCGTTACTTCACCGAGTCGAGCTATGTCTACGAGCTCACGGCGCCGATGATGACCGTGGTCGACATGACCGAGCGCGACCGCACGGAGAAGTTCTCCGCACCGCTAAGGCTGGGCAAATAACAGAAATAGAGCCGCGCGCGCAGGATCGCTAAGGCGCGCAGGCGCCGTGCCCACCATCGATCGACAGCATTGCTGCGAATGGTGGGGCACGCTTCTGCCCTTCGTAGTCGTCCGTGAAGAACTGAGATTTCAGGCCGGACGGATCTCGGTTGCCGCAAACATCGTTAGCATGAGATGGCGCAGCAAAAGGCTGAGCCATCTGATGAGGCGGCGGAAGTTGTAGCCTGCGGCGGCAAGGACAGCATTGTTGGCGTCGCCCTGGCGGTACCAGAGGTAGTTGCGGTCCATCCGGTGTTCGGATTTGAGGTGGCCGATGACGGGCTCGATGGCGGAGCGGCGGCGCAGCTCGCGTTTGATCTTCGGGGTTACGCGCCGTTTCTGTCCTGAGGTGAACACCCTGAACTTGTAATCCGGTGGCGCGTTGTGGCCGCGGTAGCCCTTGTCGGCGAGGATGCGCTCGACGACGTTGCCGACGAGCGCCTCGATCCCCGGAATGACGGTAGCCAGCGTGTGACCATCATAGGGGTTGCCGGGCAGCGCCTTCACGTGCGTGACGAACTGGCCACCTTTGGCGTGCGCCAGCGTGGTGGCGACGGAGACCTTGACGCCGAACTCGTAGGGCCGGTGCGCCTTGCCTTTGCCGATGCATTCCACTTCCGGCGCGTGCAACGAATAGACCTTGGGGCCGCGCTGGCGCGGGGTCTGATCGCGCACCTGTCGAGCCAACGGCAAGGCCCGGTCGAACACCATGTGCTCCAGCCAAAGGTCGCCTTCGATCTTGCGGGTGACGTCGCGGATGACCCGACCGAGATAGGTTCTGAGCTTGTTCAAGGCGCGGTTGGCGCGCTTGAACTGCTTGGCATGGGCATAGCGCTGATGCTGGATCAGGGCGAACTTGCCGACCCGGGCATAGGACTGGCGCAGCTTGACGCCATTCTTTTGCGCCAGCCGGACCAGGATCTCGCGGGCGCGGTTCAACAGCCTGGCATCGGTCGGGAACATCACGTTCTTGGGCTGCACCGTCGTGTCCACGATGATGCGATTGAGATCGGCCGGCTTGATGGCATTGGTCTTGGCGGCGACCGAGAGGCTCTCCTGCAGCAAGGCCAGCAGCGTCTCCTCGCCCATGCGCTGGCGCCAGCGCGTCAGCGAGGAGCGGTCGAACACCAGCCGGTGCTGGAAGAACTCCTCGCCGCAGAAGAACTGATAATAGGGATTCTCCAGCCAGCGCTCGCACAACACCTCGTCAGAGAGGTCATAGGTGTGTTTGAGAATGGCGAGCCCCGCCATCAGACGGGTCGGCAGCGGCGGCCGCCCGGGCTTGTCCTCATAGACCGCGCCGAACCGCTCTTCGAGAAACCGCCAGTCGATCGACCGCGCCAGTTTCACCAGCGCG
>NZ_JAFAVV010000830.1 GCF_019242285.1 Bradyrhizobium sp. | reverse complement strand
CTGCACCGCGTCCGGGACACGTGAACCTACACCTGATCCAGGCCGTAGAGCGTATGCAGCGTACGCACCGCGAGCTCGGTATAGACCGCATCGATCAGCACCGAGAACTTGATCTCGGAGGTGGTGATGGCACGGATATTGATGTTGCGGGTGGCGAGGGCCGAAAAGGCCTGGGCGGCGACACCGGCATGGCTGCGCATGCCGCTGCCGATCACCGAAATCTTGGCGACGTCGGTCGCAGTGTCCATCCGCGCATAGCCGATCGCGGCCTTGGCGCGGGTGATGGTCTCGCGCGCCCGGCCATAGTCGGCGGCCGGCACGGTGAAGGTGAGGTCGGTGGTCTTGCCGTCCTCCGAGACGTTCTGCACGATCATGTCGACGTTGATGTTGGCCTCCGCCAGCGGCCCGAAGATCGAGGCGGCGACCCCCGGCTTGTCCTCGAGCTGGCGCACGGAAATCTGCGCCTCGTCCTTGGAGAAGGCGATGCCGGTGACGACGTGGCTTTCCATGATTTGCTCCTCGCTGCAGATCAGCGTGCCCGGCGGCTGGTTGGCGTGGGGGTCGATGTCCTCCGGCCTGTCGAAGCTGGAGCGGACGAAGATCGGCATGTTGTGCACCATGCCGAGCTCGACCGAGCGCACCTGCAGCACCTTGGCGCCCTGCGACGCCAATTCCAGCATGTCCTCGAACGCGATCTTGTCCAGCCGCCGCGCCTTCGACACCACGCGCGGGTCGGTGGTGTAGACGCCGTCGACGTCGGTGTAGATGTCGCAGCGGTCGGCGCGGATCGCCGCTGCGATCGCCACCGCCGAGGTATCGGAGCCGCCGCGCCCGAGCGTGGTGATGCGGCCGGTCGCGGGAAAGATGCCCTGGAAGCCCGCGATGACCGCGACCTCCTTGCGGTCTTCGAAGCGGTGGATCAGTTCGCGGCCATCGATTTCGAGGATGCGCGCGGAGGCATGGGCGTCGGAGGTCAGAATCGGAATCTGCCAGCCCTGCCACGAGCGCGCCTGGATGCCGATGCCCTGCAGCACGATCGCGAGCAGGCCGGAGGTGACCTGCTCGCCGGAAGCCACCACGGCGTCATATTCGCGCGCATCATGCATCGGCGAGGCGTTGCGGCACCATTCGACGAGCTCGTTGGTCTTGCCGGCCATGGCCGATACCACCACCGCGACGTCATGGCCGGCGTCGACCTCGCGCTTCACGTGGCGTGCGACGTTGCGGATCCGGTCGAGATTGGCGACGGACGTGCCGCCGAATTTCATCACGAGGCGACCCATGACGAGACGTGTATTCCCTGCAAGAGGATAAGTTCGATGGGTCCCCGCGAAACCGCGAGCGCCCGGCCCGAAACGCGCGTATACATAGCGTCGCGTTCCGGGGCAAGCGGGTTCCGGGCGGGTTGGTAATTGTGGCGGCTGGAATAGGCGAGGCGGAGTAGATGGCGCGTTATATCGACGAGATCCTGCAGCCCGGCGAGAAGGTGCTGTATTCGACCAACGCGCACTGGGTGTTCTACCTGCCGGCGATCGCGGCCTGGATCGTGGCGCTGGCCCTGTTCACCCTGTCGCGGATGACCACGATCGACGCGGTCACGCTGTTGTGCCTGGCTTCGGCCGCGGTGGTGGCGATCGTGGCGCTGTATTGGACCTTCCGGGCCTGGTTCCACCGGCTGACCACCGAGACCGACGTCACCAACATCCGCGTCGTGCACAAGACCGGCTTCATCCGGCGCCGCACTTTCGAGATGGCGCTGGACAAAGTCGAGAGCGTCGACGTCGACCAGAGCATCCTGGGCCGCATTCTCGGCTATGGCGACGTAACCATCCAGGGCGTCGGCGAGGGCAAGGAGGTCATCAAGACCATCGCCTCGCCGCTGCAGTTCCGCAGCCACATCACCACCGTGCGGTAGCCATGTCGGGGGATTTTCGCGCCAGCACGTCCGGTGGGGGCGGATCGACCATCGACCCCGCCGAGATCGCCAAGTTCTCGAAACTTTCGGCGGAGTGGTGGGACCCCAATGGCAAGATGAAGCCGCTGCACCGGATCAATCCGCTGCGGCTAGGCTACATCCGCGACGCGGCCTGCCGCAAGTTCGAGCGCAACGTCCGCAGCCTGGGCTGCCTGTCCGGCCTCCGCCTGCTCGACATCGGCTGCGGCGCGGGCCTGTTGTGCGAGCCGTTCTCCCGGCTCGGCGCGCAGGTGATCGGGGTCGATCCCTCCGCCTCCAACATCGCCGCCGCCAGGCTGCATGCCGACAAGGGGCATCTGTCGATCGACTATCGCTGCACCACCATCGAGGAGATGGATATGCGCGAGCGGTTCGACATCGTGCTGGCGATGGAGGTGGTCGAACACGTCGCCGACGTCGGCCTGTTCCTCGGCCGCTGCGGAGCGGTGCTGAAGCCGGGCGGGCTGATGGTGGTGTCGACGCTGAACCGCAACTGGAAGAGCTTTGCGCTCGCCATCGTCGGCGCCGAATATGTGCTGCGCTGGCTGCCGCGCGGCACCCATCAATGGGACAGGTTCATCACCCCCGACGAGCTCGCCAAACATCTGCTCGACAACCGCCTCGTCGTCACCGAGCAGAGCGGCGTGGTCTACAGCCCCTTCGCCGATCGCTGGAGCCTTTCCGCCGACATGGACGTGAACTACATGGTGGTGGCCGAGCAGATGGTGTGACGGAGGCTTCCGGCCGCGACGGGATCGGCGGCCTGCAATCCTGTCATGCAACGTCCGGGTTGACCGCACCTGCGGTGACCGGCAGGTTGGCCTGCCATTTCAGCCGACAGTCCCGTTCATGTTTTCCACCGCCTCGCTCTGGATTCCCTTCACCATCGTCGCCGCGCTCGGCCAGGTCGCACGCAATGCGATGCAGCGGTCATTGACCGGGCCGCTCGGCACCTGGGGCGCGACCAATATCCGCTTCCTGTTCGGTTTTCCATTCTCGCTCTTGTTCCTGGTCGGTGTGCTGGCGTTCACGGGCGATCGCGTGCCATGGCCTGCAGGCGTGTTCTGGCCGTGGCTCTTGCTCGGCGCGCTGACCCAGATCATCGCCACCGGCATGATGCTGCTCGCCATGAATGCGCGTTCCTTCGTGGTGACGACGGCCTATCTGAAGACCGAGGCGATCCAGACCGCGATCTTCGGCTTCGTCTTTCTCGGCGACCAGCTCACGGCGATGAAAGTGGTCGCGATCCTGGTCGCGACCATCGGCGTCATCCTCACCGCGCTGAGGCCCGGCGGGGAGAAGAGCTTCGCCGAGGTGCGGCCGACCATCGTCGGGCTGGTCGCCGCGGCGATGTTCGCGCTGTCGGCGATCGGCTATCGCGGCGCCATCATCACGCTGAGCGGGCTCTCCTTCGTCACCGCGGCGACCTACACGCTGGTGTGGGGCTTGTTCGTGCAGACCCTGCTATTGACGATCTATCTGTTGTGGCGCGCGCCGAAGATCCTGAGGTCGATCCTCGGCCTATGGCGGCCCTCGATGCTCGCCGGCTTCATGGGGGCGTTCGCCTCGCAGTTCTGGTTCCTGGCGTTCGCGCTCACGGCGGCCGCCAATGTGCGCACGCTGGCGCTGGTCGAGGTGCTGTTCGCGCAGGGCGTGGCCTATTACTCGTTCAAGCAGCGCGCCTCTGCGCGGGAATTGTCGGGGATCGCGCTGATCGTGATCGGCGTGGCGCTGCTGGTGGCGGCCTGATCAGCTCTTGACCACGATCAGCACCGCGCCGGCCGAGATCAGCGCGATGCCGAGCCAGCCGTTCAGCGAGGGACGCTCGCCGAGAAAGGCTGCGCCGAACAGCGCCACCAGTACCACGCTCAATTTGTCGATCGGCGCCACCAGCGTCGCCGGTCCGAGCTTCAGCGCGCGAAAGTAGCATAGCCAGGACGCGCCGGTGCCGAGCCCCGACAGCAGCAGGAACAGCCAGGTCTTGCCCGAGATCGGCCCGGGATGGCCGAGCTGGCCGGTCGCAAGCAGGATCAACGCAAGCGCCACCAGCACGATCACGGTGCGGATCAGCGTGGCGAGGTCGGAATTGATGCCCTCGACGCCGACCTTGGCGAAGATCGCGGTCAGCGCCGCGAACGCCGCGGAGAGAAGCGCCCAGACTTGCCAGGATTGAAAGGACATATGAGCCCCTTGTCGTCGTTCCGGGGCGCGCGTTAGCGCGAACCACGGTGCGCAATGGCGCACCTGAGAATCTCGAGACTTCGGGTCTGGTGCTGGCGCACCATCCCGGAATGACGCGCGTCGCGCGTCAGTTCCTGTCTTCCGGCAGCACCGGGAGCGGCGAGACCTCGACGCCTTCCTCGATCAGTGCGCGCGCCTCGTCCGGCGAGGCCTCGCCGTAGATCGGGCGGTGCTCGATGTCGCCATAGTGCATCTTGCGCGCCTCGTTGGGGAAGCGCTCGCCGACATTGTCGGCGTTCTTGACGACGTAATCCCGCAATTCCTTGAGCTTGGACCGCAGCTCATGCTCCTGCGCCATCATCAGCGGCGACGGCGCCGCGTTCGGCGTCTCCACTGGTGCGGTCGGCGGCGCGGACGTGGTGGCCAACGGCTCGGCGGTGCGGTCGCGGCCTTTCTTGGCAACGATCCGCGGCGCCATGATCGCCTTCTCGATCTTGACCGAATTGCAGACCGGACAGCTCACGAGGTCGCGCGCGACTTGCTGGTCGTAGGCGGTGGAGTCCTGGAACCAGCTCTCGAAACTGTGGCCCTGCTCACAGCGGAGCGAGTATCGGATCATGCCGAACCCCGCACCAGGTGCAGATGCTCGGGCCCGTTCCTCGGATCAGCGACGCCAAAACGCCGGCCATGCTGCAGCGAGGGTATCGACTTGCGCGCGGCCTCGACCCTGGCGGGGTCGATCTTCGTCAGGAACACGCCGGGCTCGGTGCCGCCCTCGGCGAGAATCTCACCCCACGGGCTCACGATCAACGAATGGCCATAGGTTTCGCGCTTGTTCTCGTGCATGCCGCCCTGGGCGGCGGCGAACACGAAGCAGCCGGTCTCGATGGCACGGGCACGCAATAGCGTGTGCCAATGCGCTTCGCCGGTCTTGCGGGTGAAGGCCGACGGCACCGTGAGGAAGGCCGCGCCGCTTTCGGCGAGCGCGCGGTAGAGCGCCGGAAAGCGCAGATCATAGCAGATGGTCAGCCCGATCCGACCCCAGGGCAGGTCGGAGATGACCGCCGTCTCGCCCGGCTGGTAGTTCGCCGATTCGCGGTAGCTCTCGCCATCCGGAAGATCGATGTCGAACATGTGGATCTTGTCGTAGCTCGCGAGAATCATGCCGTCGGGGGCGATCAGGAAGGAGCGGTTGACCGCCTTCTCGGCCGAGAAGCGCAGCGCCAGCGAGCCGATATGCAGATGGATCTTCAATTCCTTCGCCAGCCCGCGATAGGCCTTCAGCGACAGATCCTCGTCCTCGCTCGACAGATGCTCGAACAGCGCCTTGCGGTTCAATTGCATCATGTTGCTCACTTCGGGGGTGAGCACGTAGTCGGCCCCTTCGGCTGCGGCCTGCCGGATCAGCTTCATGCCCTGCGCGAGACTCGGCTCGGGCAGGAGCGCGGTGCGCATCTGCACCATGGCGGCGGTGAAGGTGAGGTCAGCGCTCATCAGGAAGCCTTTTCGCCCGCGAGCAGCGCGTCGAGCTTGCCGGCGCGGTCGAGCGCGTAGAGCTCGTCGCAGCCCCCGACATGCATCTCGCCGATGAAGATCTGCGGAAAGGTCGTGCCTTCGCCGGCACGGTCGTACATCTTCTGGCGGAAGCTCGGGTCCTTGCCGGCGTCATATTCGGTGAAGACGGCCTGCTTACGGGCCAACAGCGATTTGGCGGCGCTGCAATAGCCACAGCCCGGACGGGTATAGATTTCGATCGCAGCGGTCATCTCGCGCTCGGTTTGAACAGGAAGTCCCGACTATATGGGAGTTTTGGGGGTATCGACAACCCGGGCAAAGACCATGACGTCGACCTGGGCCGCCCTGGCGCGCAGCAGCGCCCGCGCGCAAGCGTCGAGGGTTGCACCCGATGTCAAGACGTCGTCGACCAGGATGACGCGGCGGCCCCGGACCTCGGGCTGCCGGTCGGGGGGTACCTTGAAGGCTCCCTGCACATTGCTGGCGCGCTGCGCGCGCGACAGCCCGACCTGCTGCGCCGTGGCGCGAACGCGCACGAGCACGTCACCCTGGAGCTGCACGGCGCTGTGCCGCTCGATCGCGCGCGCCAGCGCGGCCGACTGGTTGTAGCGGCGCTGCCACGCCCGTCGCCAATGCAAGGGCACCGGAATCAACATATCGGCGCCGGCGAGCAATTCGCGTCCGGCCCGCACCATCCAGCGGCCCATGGTCGGAGCGAGATCGGTGCGGTCCTGGTACTTCAGCGCGTGCACCAGCGTGCGGGCGACGTCGTCGTAGCGCACCGCCGCGCGCGCCCGCTGGTAGGCGGGCGGGCTTGCGATCGCCTCCATCGAAAGCATGTCGGGTCCGGGATCGTAGACGAAGGGAATGCCGAGCCGCGGGCAGCAGGGCTGCTCGATGAACGAGAGCTTTGCCCAGCACGCCGCGCAGACGCCGTCGCCGGAGACCGGCTCGCGGCAGGCGACACAGAGCGTCGGCAGCGCAATGTCGAGCGCGAGCTGCGCGGCCGTCTTCCAGGCGCGATGGCCGGCGCCGAGCGCGTGGCGGAACACGGTCAGAGGCGAGCGGGATGGGGCGATCTCGGCTTCCATGCCTGCCAAAGCTAGCTTTGCCGGTTCCGTCACTCAAGCCGTTGCCTACGGCGACGGGAACGGCTTAACCCGCTGCCATGGCCACAACCCCGTCCGCTGCCCCTGTCCTGTTCGACCGCGCGCTGCTCGCGGCGCGGCAGGGGCGCGCGCGGCGGTCGGGGCCCGTGACCTTCCTGCTCGATCGCGCCGCCGAGGACATGGTGGATCGGCTCGCCGCGGTGAACCGGCGTTTTGCCGAAGTCGCCGAGCTGTGGACGCCGGGGGAAGGCGTGCTGCCGGCCGCGCGTTTCGAGCGGGTCACGCGGGTCGCGCTCGCGGATTCGCCGGCCGAAGCACTGCCGCTTCGGCCCGAAAGCCTCGACCTCGTCGCGTCCGCCCTGGCGCTGCAATTCGTCAACGACCTGCCCGGTGTGCTCGCGCAGATCCGCCGCGCGCTGAAGCCGGACGGGCTTTTGCTCGCGGCGATGGTCGGCGGCGACAGCCTCACCGAGTTGCGGCAGGCGTTCGCGGCGGCCGAGGCCGAATGCGAAGGCGGGGTGTCGCCGCGGGTGGCGCCGTTCGCCGATCTTCGCGACATCGGCGCGCTGTTGCAGCGCGCCGGCTTCGCGCTGCCGGTCACCGACGTCGATCGCGTCGTGGTACGCTACGACAGCGCGTTCGCGCTGATGGCCGATCTCAGGCGGATGGGCGCGACCAACGTCCTGCGCGAGCGGCGGCGGGCGCCGACCCGCCGTGCCACGATGCTGCGGATGGCGGACATCTATGCCGAGCGCTTTGCCGATGCCGACGGCCGCGTCCGCGCCACCTTCGACATCGTCTGGCTGTCCGGCTGGGCGCCGCATGAGAGCCAGCCGAAGCCGCTGCGGCCTGGCTCGGCGACGGCGAGCCTGGAAAAGGCGGTGAAGAAGGGCGGGAGCCGCTGACCGCGGTCACATCAACAGCTCGACCAGGTGCGGCAGCAGCGGGATGTCCGCCGGCGGCATCGGATAGTCGCGCAGCCTGTTGGCGCGCACCCAGGCGAGCGTCTGGCCCTCGCGCGCCGCCGGGCTGCCCTCCCAGCGCCGGCAGACATAGAGCGGCATCAACAGATGAAAGCTCTCATAGGCATGGCTGGCAAAGGTGAGCGGCGCCAGGCAGGGCTCCTCGACCTGGATGCCGAGCTCCTCGCTCAGCTCGCGGATCAAGGTCTGCTCCGGCCGCTCGCCGGCCTCGACCTTGCCGCCGGGAAACTCCCACAGGCCTGCCATCGATTTCCCCGGCGGCCGCTGCGCGATCAGCACCCGGTTGTCGGCGTCGATCAGCGCGCAGGCCACCACCAGCGTGAGCTTGAGTTCGGCCATGGTGTGCTACTCGAACTCGGCTCGTTGAGATTCGGCAAAGCTGTTCCGGCAGCGGCGGTGCGCTCCCTCTCCCGCTTGCGGGGGAGGGCTGGGGTGGGTGTGCCACTCGGGGATTCGCAATTGCTGGCGAGCCGCGTCCGCCCCCACCCGCCGCGCTCTTGCGAGCGCGTCGACCTCCCCCGCATCCGCCTTCGCCAAGGCTTCGGCGGACAAGCGTGGGAGAGGTGAACGGAGTTCGCGGACAGATCGATCCAAAACCATCACCGCTACGACCGATAATCGCCATTGATCGCGACATATTCCTTGGTGAGGTCGCAGGTCAGCACGCGGTCGCGGCCCTTGCCGAGGCCGAGGCTGACCTTGATCTGGATCTTCGGCGCCTTCATCGCCTCCGACACCTGCTTTTCGTCGTAGGATGGATCGCGCGCGCCGCTTTTCGCGACCCGGATGCCGTTGAACGCAATCGAGAGCTTGTCGCGGTCGGCGGGCTCGCCGGCCTTGCCGACCGCCATCACCACGCGGCCCCAATTGGCGTCCTCGCCGGCGATCGCAGTCTTCACCAAAGGCGAGTTCGCGACCGACATCGCGATCTTCCGCGCCGACATCTTGCTCACCGCGCCCTCGACGATGATCTCGACGAATTTGCGCGCGCCTTCGCCGTCGCGCACCACCTGTTCGGAGAGGTCGGCGAGCAGCGCGTGCAGCGCCTTGGTGAAGGCCTTGAGCCGCGGATCGGAGGCGCGGCTGATCTTCGGCGCGCCATGAGCGGCGGCCGCGCCGGTGGCAAAGGCCATCAGCGTGTCCGAGGTCGAGGTGTCGCCGTCGATGGTGACGGCGTTGAAGGTGTCTTCGACGCCGCTCTTGAGCAGCGATTGCAGCGCGGCCGCCGAGATCGGCGCGTCGGTGAACACGAAGGACAGCATGGTCGCCATGTCGGGCGCAATCATGCCGGCGCCCTTGGCCATGCCGTTGATGGTGACCTTGGCCTTGCCGAGCTTGACGGTCGCGGTCGCGACTTTTGGAAAGGTATCGGTGGTCATGATCGCCTTGGCGGCGCCGATCCAGTCGGCGGGCGCGTTGCTCTTGGCGAGATCGCCGAGCACGCCGTCGAACTTGCTGGCGTCCAGCGGCTCGCCGATCACCCCGGTGGAGGCCAGGAACACCTCGTTCTGGCTGCAGGCCACCGCCTTGGCGGCGATCTGTGCGGTGAGCGCGGTCGACTGCTTGCCGGTCTTGCCGGTGAAGGCATTGGCATTGCCGGAATTGACCACCAGCGCGCGCGCCTTGCCGCCCTTGAGCTTGGCCCGGCACCATTCGACTGGCGCGGATGCGCATTTGGACCGGGTGAATACCCCGGCCACCGTCGTGCCCTCGTCCAGGATCGCGAGCAGCACGTCGGTGCGGCCCTTGTAGCGGATGCCGGCGGCCGCGGTCGCGAGCCTGACGCCGGCGATCTCGGGCATGTCGGGGAGTTCGGTCGGGGCGAGCGGGGACACGGTTGAGGACATGGGAAGCGCTTCCGGCGGGCGATGCAAAAGGAAGCGCTCTGTATCACCTCTGCTCGCGGGCGGGGAGAGGTTGCGTTGCCGATGAAAACAAGAAAGCCGGACGAGGGACCTCGTCCGGCTTGCGAAACGTTCGCCCCGCTGCTCCCGGCAGGCGGCCGTCAGGACAGCGACCGGGCTATTTTTTCGCAGGTGCCGGTGCGGCCGCGGCATCCGGCTTGGCGGCGCCCTGGGCCGGCTTGTCCATGCGTTCGATATTGGCGGCCTCGCGCAGCTTGCCGACATAATCGGCCTGCGCCTTGCGAGCGACATAGGTCTCGATCTGGCCCTTGACCTGCTCGAACTCCGGCGCCTTGCGGCTGCGCTTCTCCTCGACCTTGATGACGTGCCAGCCGAACTGGGTCTTGATCGGATCGGAAATCTTGCCGGGCTCGAGCGCGAAGGCGGCGGTAGAGAATTCCGGCACCATCTGGTCCTTGGTGAAGAAGCCGAGGTCGCCGCCATCGGAGGCGCCGGGATCCTTGGACTTCTTCTTGGCGAGCTCGGCGAAATCGGCGCCCTTCTTGAGCTCGTCCTCGACCGCCTTGGCGTCGTCCTCGGTCTCCACCAAGATGTGGCGGGCATGCACCTCCTGCTCGCCCGCGATCTCCTTGGAGGCGTCGGCATAGACCTTCTTCATGGCGTCGTCCGTGGTGGCGGCCTTGCCCTCGGTCGCCAGCAGGCTGTCCATCAGCAGCCGGTTGCGGGTGAAGGCGAGCCGCTTCTTGAATTCCTCGGTATCCTGGACCTTCTTGTCCTCGGCCGCCTTCGACACGACCTTCATGTCGATCAGGAAGGCGAGCACGTTGTCGTCCTTGCTGGCGGGGTCCATCTGCGCGAGGCTCGGCCCGAGTTCCTCTTCCGCGAGCGCGACGTCGCTCTGGTGGATCTCGGCGCCGTTGACCTTGGCGAGCAGCTTGTCCTCGGCGCGGGCAGGACCCGCGAAAAGCGCCAGCGCAAGACAGCCCGCCAGGGCGGTGGCAAAGGAAAAGTCAGGGCGCAGACCGCTTTTCGTTGCCGAGAACGGGGTGGTCATGGAAAATCCTTAACGTTCGGGATGGGCCGTTGGGGCGGCCGGGACACTCGCCCAATCGAGACACCTTGGCAACGCGAAACTCTGGCAAAATCATGAAATCCCGGCCATTCGGTGATGGTCCGAGGGCTATTCGGGACTGGGTCGGGGCGCCGTTGACAAGGCGGAAACCCAGCCATATTTCTGCACCAACTTGTCGCCGGCGATGGCGCTCATTTTGCTGCGTTTTCTGCCGCTGAACCCAGAATTGCTCAATATCCCACTCATTGGCGGTTGTGCGCGGGGTCCGATGGCACCAGGGCGCGTCACAGTGAGTTGATAGGCAATCAGGTAGACAACGTCACGGCGGCAACGCCTCTGACCGCAAGAGACAGGGATTTGGCAATGATCGGCGCGCTCGCCCGCAAGTTTTTCGGCTCCGCCAACGACCGGCGGGTGAAGGGGTACCAATCCCGGGTCAACGCCATCAATGCGCTGGAGGGCGAGGTCGCCGCACTCTCGGACGAGACGCTGAAGGCGCGCACCGCCGAGTTCAAGCGAGAACTCGCCGAAGGCAAGACGCTCGACGACATCCTGGTGCCGGCCTTCGCCACGGTGCGCGAGGCGGCCAAGCGCACGCTCGGCCAGCGCCATTTCGACGTGCAGCTGATCGGCGGCATGGTGCTGCACGAGGGCGACATCGCCGAGATGAAGACCGGCGAAGGCAAGACGCTGGTGGCGACGCTCGCGGTCTATCTCAACGCGCTGGCCGGCAAGGGCGTCCATGTCGTCACGGTCAACGACTATCTCGCCCGCCGCGACGCCGCCTGGATGGGGCAGATCTATTCCTTCCTGGGTCTGACCACCGGCGTGATCGTGCATGGCCTCGACGACAGCGAGCGCAAGCAGGCCTATGCGAGCGACATCACCTACGGCACCAACAACGAATACGGCTTCGACTATCTGCGCGACAATATGAAATACCGCCTGGAGGACATGGTCCAGCGCGGGCACTATTACGCGATCGTCGACGAGGTGGACTCGATCCTGATCGACGAGGCGCGCACGCCCCTGATCATCTCCGGCCCGCTCGACGACCGCTCCGAGTTCTACAACACCATCGACACCTTCTTCCCGAGACTCGACAAGTCCGACTACGACGTCGACGAGAAGCAGCGCACGGTGACGCTCACCGAGGCCGGCATGGAGAAGATCGAGACGCTGCTTCGCGAGGCCGGCCAGCTCAAGGGCGATTCGCTCTACGACGTCGAGAACGTCTCGGTCGTGCACCACATCAACCAGGCGCTACGCGCGCACACGCTGTTCACCCGCGACAAGGACTACATCGTCCGCGAGGGCGAGGTCGTGATCATCGACGAGTTCACCGGCCGCATGATGCCGGGCCGGCGCTACTCCGAAGGTCTGCACCAGGCTCTGGAGGCCAAGGAGCACCAGCCGGTGCAGCCGGAGAACCAGACGCTCGCCTCGATCACCTTCCAGAACTATTTCCGCATGTACGAGAAGCTCGCCGGCATGACCGGCACGGCCGCTACCGAGGCCGACGAGCTGTTCGACATCTACAAGCTCGAGGTCGTGGAGATCCCGACCAACCTGCCGGTGGCGCGCCTCGACGAGGACGACGAGGTCTATCGGACGCAGAAGGAGAAATACGCCGCGATCCTGGCCGAGATCGAGCGCGCCAACCAGCGGCTGCAACCGGTTCTGGTCGGCACCGCCTCGATCGAGAAGTCGGAGGTGCTGGCCGAGTTCTTGAAGCAGAACGGCTACAAGCAGATCGATTTCGGCAAGCCCGGCGCGCTCGACAAGCTCTATGCCGCGGCGCGCGCCGGCAAGCCGGCAAAATTGTTCGCGGTCTTGAACGCGCGCTTCCACGAGCAGGAAGCCTATATCGTGGCGGAAGCCGGCGTGCCCGGCGCGATCACGATCGCGACCAACATGGCCGGCCGCGGCACCGACATCAAACTCGGCGGCTCGCTCGACATGCGCATCGCGCAGGAGACCGCCGAGATCACCGACGAGGCGGAAAAGGCGAAGCGGATCGAGCAGATCAAGGCCGACGTCGAGCGCTTCCGCGACATCGTGCTGAAGGCCGAGGAGACCGTCGAGCTCGAGCCGGCCAAGGGCGCAAAGCCGGCCAAGACCGTCGACAAGCCGGGCGGGCTCTACATCATCGGCTCCGAGCGTCATGAATCCCGCCGCATCGACAATCAGCTCCGTGGCCGCTCGGGCCGTCAGGGCGACCCCGGCCGCTCGAAGTTCTTCCTGTCGCTGGAAGACGATCTGATGCGGATCTTCGGCTCCGACCGGCTCGATTCCATGCTGACGCGGCTTGGCCTCAAGGAAGGCGAGGCCATCATCCATCCCTGGATCAACAAGGC
>NZ_JAFAVV010000739.1 GCF_019242285.1 Bradyrhizobium sp. | reverse complement strand
ATGGCTTGCGGCGCGGCGCCGATCCTCGCCGCCGTCGTTGGCATCCTGGATCGCGGTTGCGACGTCCGCCACGCTGGGCGGCGCCTTGCTGGGACTGAGCGCTGAGGACATGCTGTATCAAAGCTATGGGATCGACGGCTGGCTGATGCAGGGCACATTGTTGGCGCTGTCCATCGCGGTGCCGCCGTTATGCTCTGAGGCGCTGATGGCGGGTCGTGCCGTTCCTGCGCTCGCCGAGCTGATCGGTCCGCGCGAGGGCCGGTGCTCCTCGCGCGCCGACTGGATGCTGGGACTGGCGCTGATCGCGACCGCCCTGGTCGCGGTGGAAACCGCGCTCGGCCTGGTGTTCGACTCCCGCTGGCGCGATTTTCCGTTCGCCGCCCTGGGCATGGCCGTGATGCCGTTCTGGACGCTGACGCTGCTCAACCGCGGCAAGTCGCAGGCCCCGCGGCTGGCCGAGGCCGCTTTCGCGGGTCTGCTCGCGCTGGCGGCGCTGCACGTGTTGTTCAATGAAGGTTTCCGGAACTGGCAAGCGATGTGGACCGCGGCGGCATATGCGCTGCTCGGGCTTACGCTGTGGCGCGCCGGGCCGCTCTCCGTCGCCGGAAGGGTTTTGACGCAGGACTCCACGACCGAGGCTTTCATCCTCGCTGTCGGCGGCTCGCGCGATGTGCCGGCCTTGGCGCTGGAGCAGGAGGCGGCCGAATCCTCGGTCTGACGCGACGCAGGATGAGCTTTCGCCCCCCGTCGCGATCGTGAAGGAACCGCAGCGCGCTCCCCGCGATTGGACCAGGACGGGCAAGTCCGGCCGCCGCGATTTTTCGGCTGCCCCGCCGGCTCGAACCATCGGGAGAGCGCCATGACGTCGGAAACGCAGATCCACACGATCGCACGGCAAATGCTGGAGCAGCACGGTCTTTCGGCGATCGCCAAGGCCGCGCAGAACGCCGTTGCCTGCGAAAGCAAGGGCGAGAGCGAGCAGGCCCGCGACTGGCGCCATGTCGAGGACGCCATGAAGATGATGCGGGGGCCGCACCAAAGCTGACGCTTGAGGCTCGCTTCCGATGCGTGTCTTATGCGGGCGATCCCGTAGCTCGGACATCAGGGAGCGCCAGCGGCCATGGGTCTGCTCGACACGCCATTCGATTCCGCACATGAGGCGGCGCTCGTCACCGGTGCCGGCAACGGCATCGGGCGCGCCATCGCGCATGGCCTGGTCGGCGAGGGGTTGAGGACCGTGTTCGCCGACGTCAGCGAGGAGCGGATCGCGGCCTCGATGGAGAGCGCGCCGCGGCCGGACCTGGCGGTCCCGTTCGTCGGCGATCTCGCCGAGCCCGCGGTATGCGACGCCTTGCTGTCTCACGCAACGGCGGTGGTCGGGCAGGTCACCCACTTCGTGCACTCGGCCTCGCCCCCGCGCCGCGAGGCCGACCACACCTTTGCCGTGACCGGCGACAGCTGGCGCAGGATGCACGCTGTCAATCTCGATGCCGGCTTCCATCTTGCCCGGGAATTGGCGCGCCAGCTCATCGCCGCGAAAGCATCCGGCTCGTTCCTGTTCCTCACCTCGCTGCATGCCGACACGCCGCGCAACCTGCCGCACTATTCCTCGGCCAAGGCTGCGATGGCGATGCTGGTCAGGGAGCTCGCCAAGACGCTCGGCCGCTTCGACATCCGCGTCAACGCCCTGGTGCCCGGCGCCATCGCGGCCGGCGGCTTCGTTGCCAATCCGGCGATGGCCAGACACATTCCGCTCGGCCGAATCGGGGAGGCGAAGGACCTCGCGCCGATGGCGCTCGCGGTGCTGTCGAACAGGATCTCGGCCTATGTGACCGGTGCCGCGATCGTGGTCGATGGCGGCATCGCGCTCACCAACTGGTTCGATCCGCCCGATCTCGACGGCGTCTGAGCACCGCCAGACGATCGCTTGGGGAGGTTTGGCGGTGCCGCCGTGTTTTCGACAGGCTTGGCCGCGATAGGTTTCGAAGGCAGAAGCGCGAGCGGCGATATTGGGGCATTTTCGGGGCATGAAGAAGGCGGTTTTGTCGCGGCGATGGATTGGTCTGGCGCCGCCTTCCTGCATTGCGCTCGCGGTTGCCGCCATCCTCGCCGGCGGCATGGCACGGGCGCAAAATCTCGATCAGGGCAAATCTCCCGCCAGGCTCTTCGCCGACGGCTGCGCGAGCTGCCACCACAGTCCGCGCCACCTCGCCAAGGATCGCTTCCGCCTTCAACTGTTCCTGTTCCTGCAGCAGCATTACGCCACCAGTTCGAGCTCGGCCTGGGAATTGTCCTCCTACCTGGAGTCGGTCGACGGTCCCCCGGGCGGGCGCGTGCGGACGGCTGCGGCGAAACACCGGGCGTCCTCGACCCGGTCGCCGCACGGCTCGTTGCGCCCGCCGATGCCGGTACCGCAGCGCTGAAACTGGTTCCGCGATTCGTTACGGCCCGCGAGCGATGCGGCGCGTTCAAGCGGCTTGTGCATACGGCCCGCAAATAATCCAAGTTTGCGACTAGTTTCCCGAGGTTACAATCGAACGATGATTCGGCGGATGATTGCGATTCGCGAGGTTGGTCGCCATGGCATTTTTCAAGCGTGAGTTCAGTCCGGTCGAGCGCTTCGAGGCGACGTTGAAGGAAAAGCAGGGCGCGCGCGAGAGACTCGCTGGCCGCTTGAGCGCCGCTGCGACCGATCTCGAGGAAAAGCGCGCCGCCGCCGAACGGCTGGCGGTCGCCGGCGCCAGCAACGCCAAGCTCGAACGCGCCGAAGCGAAGATGCGCGCAGTCGAGGAGAACGCGCGGACGCTGCGTGCAGCGCTCGCGGAGCTCGACGAGCAGATCGTCGCCACCGAACGCGCGCTGGCCGAGACCAGGACGCAGCGCGACCGCGACACGCTCGCCGACGACATCGAGGCGATGGCCGCCGCGATCGAGCAGGCTGTCCCGGGTTTTGCGGTCTCGACCGGCGCGCTGATCGACGCGGCCGGCAGGAGCCCGGCCTCGGTGCCGGAAGCGGCTCGGTTCGCCGGCAGCGTGGAGGCCATGCGGCGCGAGGTGATCGCGGCGGCCGACCTGATCTGCTGGGAGCTGCGCTCGACCGCGGTGCGCACGCGCGCGGGCAATGCCAACGTCGCGCTGCTGCCGGCGCCCGCCGAGCCGGACGAGCCGCAGGAAGTGCCGGAGTCCGAGATCGAGCTGCAGATGATCTACACGCTCAATCCGCTGCGCTGGCGCGAAGGCGAGGAAGTGCGCCGCGTGCCCGCCTTCACCATGGTGGGTCTGCCGAAGGCGCTGCTGCCGGCCGCGCTCAAGCATCAGCATGTCGACTACCTCAATGCGCGCCGGGTGCAGACCTTGATGCATGTCCATGGCAGCCAGCGTTTCAACGGCGATCTCGCCGAGGATGATCCGCAGCTCATCGATCTCGATGCGCTCGCAGCCGCCCCGCCGGCCGAGCCGCAGGAAGCCCCGCAGGCCGACGTGGCCTGAGGGCAGCCCGGAGCCGTAGGGTTGGCTAGATGCGCAAGCGTCGTGCCCACCATTCCATCGACAGCGGTGCTCTGGATGGTGGGCACGCTTCTGCCTTCGCTCTTCGAGCGAAGTCTGAAGCTTAGCGCACCCTACGACACCGAACATGCAGCCGCGTTCTCGCGACGGGATTCGTCCGAGCTTTGCCGAGATGTCACCCTCGAAAAGTCAGAGGGCGCAGGGAATGCCGGGTGAAGGCCTCACCCATGGCCCGCCTGCAACAAGGA
>NZ_JAFAVV010000651.1 GCF_019242285.1 Bradyrhizobium sp. | reverse complement strand
GACTTGCGGCACGGGAATATTGATTGCGCGCCGTCGCCGGCCCACGGCGCGGCCGAGCGGTGCGGTCAGCTCGTCGACGCTTGTCGAAGATTCTGGTGGGTCCGGTTGCGCCATCTGCCGCGTGGATCATCGCGAATCACGCCGGCCAGTCTATCACGGCCGGACCGGCCGAGGCGCTGAGGTCAGGTCATGCCCCCGCCGATTGGCGCGTCAAAAAAGCCGGGGCGGCCAACGGCCGCCCCGGATCTCACAACTCAGGCCCGCTTGCCGGCCGCGCGCTTAATTTGGAACGGCGGCCTTGGGATTGGGCGGGAACGCGGCATTGCTCGCCGTACCGCGCAATAGGTCGAGCGCCATTTTCAGCGCCTTATCGTCGGTTTCATTCGGCGGCACGTAGGACTGCGAACCGGTTTCCTCGGAACCTTCGGCCTTGAGGTGGCCGCGCAGCGAGGCCTCGCCCTTGGAATCGGTGCGCGCCTTCAAGTCGTCCGGCACGTCCTGCTGCACTTCGATGTCGGGCGTGATGCCCTTGGCCTGAATCGAGCGGCCCGACGGCGTGTAGTAGCGCGCCGTGGTCAACCGCAGCGCGCCATTACCAGCGCCGAGCGGAATGATGGTCTGCACCGACCCTTTGCCGAACGAGCGGGTTCCGACCAAGGTCGCCCGCTTATGGTCCTGCAAGGCGCCGGCGACGATCTCGGAGGCAGAGGCCGAGCCGCCGTTGATCAGCACGATGAGCGGCTTACCCTTGGTCATGTCGCCGGGCCTCGCATTGAAGCGCTGCGTCTCCTCGGGATTGCGTCCGCGGGTGGAAACGATCTCGCCTTTCTCAAGGAAGGTGTCGGAGACCGAAATCGCCTGATCGAGCAGCCCGCCCGGATTGTTGCGCAGGTCGATGATGTAGCCCTTGATCTTGTCGGCGCCGAGCTGGCTGTTGAGATCGTTGATCGACTGCTTGAGCCCGTCGGTGGTCTGCTCGTTGAACTGCGTGACGCGGATATAGGCGATGTCGTCGCCCTGCGGATGCGAGCGCACCGACTTCACGCGGATGACGTCGCGCACGATCGTAACGTCGACCGGTTTGTCGGCGCCCTTGCGCATGATGGTGAGCTTGATCTTGGTGTTCACCGGGCCGCGCATCTTGTCGACCGCCTGGTTCAGCGTCAGGCCCTGCACCGCTTCGTCATCGAGATGGGTGATGATGTCGTTGGCCATGACGCCGGCCTTGGCCGCGGGCGTCTCGTCGATCGGCGCGACGACTTTCACCAGACCATCCTCCATGGTGACTTCGATGCCGAGACCGCCAAACTCGCCGCGGGTCTGCACCTGCATGTCACGAAAGCTCTTCGGGTCCATGTAGCTCGAATGCGGATCGAGCCCGGCCAACATGCCGTTGATCGCCGATTCGACGAGCTTGCTGTCCTCCGGCTTCTCGACGTAGTCGGCGCGGACGCGCTCGAACACGTCGCCGAACAGATTGAGTTCGCGATATGTGTCCGATGCTGCTGCGCGCGCTGCGGAGCCGATCAAGATGGAACGTGGCTGTGTCACCAGCAGCGTCACCAGGGCGCCGACCACCGCGCCGAGGAAAATCAATGTCGTTTTGCGCATCATCCGCGAACCTTTTCGCCTTCGGTTGTCGCCCACCATGGGCTAGGGTCAATGGGAGTACCGTCCTTGCGGAACTCCACATACAGTACAGGCTGTTTGGGCGCGGTCGTGGCGGCCGCAGCAGAAGTCTGCGGCCCGTCACCCATCACCGCTACCGGCTCACCGGTTAGCACGAACTGGCCGAGATCGACGGAAATCCGCTCCATCCCCGCTAACAGCACATGATACCCGCCGCCGGCATTGAGGATCAAGAGTTGGCCGTAGCTACGGAAGGCGCCGGCATAGACGACCCAGCCGTCGCACGGCGCGGTGATCGCCGCCCCGGCGCGGGCGGCGACGGAAAGTCCCTTTTGGGTTCCGCCGACGCCGTCGGACCCGCCGAATTCGCGGATTCGCAGGCCGTTCACCGGCAGTCGCAGGCGTCCGCGCATGTCGGCAAAGGCGATTGCGGGGGTTAGGCGGCCGGGATCGCTCAAGGCGGCGAGTTCCGGCTGCGTCGCATCGTTGGTAATGGCGCGGTCGGCGGCATGGGCGGCGCGGCTGGCGCTGTCTAGTCCCGATTCGAGCTTGGCGATGAGGTCCTTGATGCCGTCGACCTGACGCGCGAGATCGGCGGCCCGCTGCCGCTCGCCGTCGAGCGCCGCCTGGGCTACCGCTTCCTTCCGCTGCCGCTCGTCAATCAAGAGGCTCATGCGCAGCTGCGCGCGCCCCAGGAGGTCGAGACTGGCCGACAACCTGTCGCGCTCGTCGACGATATCCTTGCGCAGCCGCAACAGGTCGGAGAGGTCGCCGGCTACCGCATCGGCCTGTGCTCGCATATCCGGCAATACCGCCCCGAGCGTGATGGCGGTGCGCACCGCCTGCAGGGCGTCCTCCGGCCGCACCATCAGCGCCGGCGGCGGCTGCCGGCCGATCCGCTGCAAGGCGGCGAGGATTTCGACGATCACCCCGCGTCGCTCCTCAAGCGACTTGCGGAACAGCCGTTCCTGCGCGTCGAGCGGCTCGAGC
>NZ_JAFAVV010000624.1 GCF_019242285.1 Bradyrhizobium sp. | reverse complement strand
ACCGCGGAGGACTTTGACAGGCTCGCCGAGAAGGCGCTGCGCAGCGAAGCGCCTGCGCTGATCGCGCTGCGCATCGACGGCGCGCCCGGCGTGAGCCAGACCGTGCGCGATCCCGGCTGGATCCGCAACCAGTTCATGCGCGGGGCTCGGCGCGAAGAAATCGCCCGCCTGAGCCTCACCCGTCCAACGGCGGATGCAAGGTGTCGGTGCATCCGGCCCGCTCCCAGGCACGGGCGACCCTGAACAGGGTCGCCTCATCGAAATAGCGGGCGACGAACTGGACCGACAGCGGCAGGCCGTCACGCGACAGCCCCGTCGGCATCGCAAGCGCAGGATGACCGGTCACGTTGAACGGCGTGCGGGCCTGTCGCATGTAGGTGCGCTCCACCGTTTCCGGCTCGTCGATCCGGCAGGGCGGGTCCATCGCGCTGGCGCAGAGCAGGATATCGGCCTGCCGCAGCACGGCCTCGACGTCGGCGATCATCCGCGCGCGCCGGCGGCTGGCCAGGACATAGTCCCCTGCGCCGATGAAGGCTCCGGACATCAGGCGCCGCCGCGCCAGACGTCCATAGTCGCCCGGGCGCTCGCTCAGCCATCCCGAATGGATCGACCACGCCTCGCTTTGCAGGATCACGCGGTTGACCGCGGCGAAATCGGGGAGCGGAGGCAATTTCACATCGACGATTTCGGCGCCTTCCGACCGCAAGGTGGCGGCGACCCGATCGAGCCCCGCGGCGACTTCCGGATCGGCCGGCATGTCCTCCGCGTGAAAATGCCGCACGAAGCCGACGCGCAAGCCACGCACGCCCCGCTCGAGCATGCCCAGATAGTCGCTGCGTTCCGGCAGCGCGACGCTCGCCGGATCGCGCGGATCGTGGCCCGCCAGCACACCGAGCATCATGGCGTTGTCGGCCACCGTCCGCGCCATCGGGCCGACATGGTCCAGGGTGAAGGCGAGCGGAAAGACGCCGCGTCGCGAGACGAGGCCATAGGTCGGCTTGGTGCCGACGATCGCGCAGGCGCTGGCGGGATTGCGCACGCTGCCGCCGGTGTCGGTTCCGAGCGCCATCGGAAACAAGCCGGCCGCAAGCCCGCTGCCGGACCCCGAGGACGATCCGCCCGGATGATGATCGCGATTCCAGGGATTGCGCGCCGGCGGCCAGGGCAGATCGAGGCTCGGGCCGCCGATGGCGAACTCATGCGTGGACAGCTTGCCGAGGATGATCGCGCCCGCCGCGCGCAATCGCGCGACACAATCGGCGTCGGCATTCGCTGCGACCGCATCCTCGAAGATCTTCGAATGGCACGTGGTCGGCAGGCCGCGGACGTCGATGATGTCCTTGATCCCGACCGGCACGCCATGCAGCGGCCCGCGCAGCCGGCCCTGCCCGGCCTCGGCCTCGGCGGCGCGCGCCTGATCCATCGCCGCTTCCGCATCGACGCGGATGAACGCATTGAGACGAGGATCGAGCCGCCCGATACGATCGAGCAGGAACCTGACCAGCTCGACCGGTGACAATTCGCGCCTTGCGATCGCTGCCGCGGCAGCGGTCGCCGTCATCCACTGCAGCTCGCTCATTTGCGAGCCACCAGCATCGGCGGCCAAGGCTCGCGTGAAGGCTCCAGCGGCGAGCCGCTCGCGCGCACCCTTTTCGTCGCCTCCACCGCCGCATTCGCCGCGGCTGTCACATCGTCCGGAAACTGCTCGAGCGCCCTGTCCAGCCCCGCACGCCGCGCCATTGCTTCGATCGCCCCCCTGTCCACTCCGACAGCCCCCTCCTCAGCCCAAAATCAGAAACGTCGATGCGCGCGAGGCGCGATGGTCGACGACGGCGGAAAGCGGTTCGCGATCGCAAGTGCGGCGCGCTCGCTCGTCTCCAGGGCGATTTTTTGAGCAAGCATGATATCGCCCTGCACCAGATATCCGCTGGGAACGAAGCACCATCCCACGTGCGGCCGTCCCGTGTCGTCGAGCTGCTCGATATTGGCCGACCTGCCCGAGTGGATGCGATAGCGTATTCCGCTGTGGCAGCCGGTCACCTCGAAATAGCCGAACGTGTCGAACTGATCGCGCTGCAGGGGCGACAGCCACTCACGGAGGAGCCGCAGCCCCCGTGTTTCCGGGTCGTCGCCGCACAGGAAATTCCTGTAGAGCTCGCGGAGCGCGCTGAGGCGCGACGCCCCGCGTGCGCGGCGTCGAAGTGCCAGCATCGACCTAAGCTCCGCCGCTCAGCCGCCGATCAGGCGCGGGAAGAACAAGGTCTCTTCTGCGGTCGGATCGAAGGTGTCGATGCGGCGGGATTCGCCGGCTGCCGTACGCACGGCGGCCGTGAAGCCAGCGCCTGTCAACTGCCTGAACCTGCGCTCGGCTTCTGCCACTGCATCAGCGTCGCGAGGATCAAATCGATGGCGGCTGTCGCCGCTGTGGTCCATCACAATGTGGGTCGCCATGGAAGGTCTCCTGAAGCCCCTGGCCCAACTTCAAGCAAAGCAAACTCCGTGCCGCGATGAGAAGTTCCTGAACCAACGCGGCAACAGCCCTCAGCATACGCCGATTGGATCGAATTTGAAGCCACCTGCGCTCACAATCGCATCATGCGGAAAATCATGCCGCCGATGCTGACGCGGTGACCATGGCGGCGGTGCTGGCGTGCCG
The DNA here is from genome assembly GCF_019242285.1 of Bradyrhizobium sp. Classification (GTDB taxonomy): domain Bacteria; phylum Pseudomonadota; class Alphaproteobacteria; order Rhizobiales; family Xanthobacteraceae; genus Bradyrhizobium. The sequence goes on along the minus strand of NZ_JAFAVV010000624.1, from coordinate 1,469 downwards.
AGGATTCGTCGACCGATGCCGTCTTGCCGCCGTTGCGCTCCGGGCCGATGGCATCGAACGCCGCTTTCTGCTCGTCGCTGAGGGAATTGTAGAAGGAATCGAGCGCCGGCCGCACCGTGCCGAGGGCCTGCAGCATGGCGTCGAGCCGCGCTGCGACTGCGGCAAGGCGCGCGGGCGGCGTGCGCGCGTCCACGGGCGGGCACGATGATTTCAGGACGTCGGCGGCCTTGGCCGTCGCGTCCTGCAAGGCCGCGAGGCTGGCACGCTGGGCATCGGTCGGCTTCACGTTGCGCTCGATCAGATCGCCCGGCCAATTCGTGGCGTTGCCTTGTACTGCGCTGCAGTCCTGGCTGGTGGTCTCGCGTTTCGCGGGATGCTGCTCGGCCGCAAGCGCCGTGATCCTGGCTTTCTGCTCGTCGCTCAGGAGCCCGTAGAATTTGTCGAGCGCCGGCTGCTCGATGCCGACGGCGTCGCGCATCGCCTGGACCCGCTGCTGCATCGAGGCGAGGCGGCTCGGCGCCGTGAGTGCGGCATCGCTGGGGCAGGAATTGCGGATGGTGTCGGCCGCTTTCTGGGCGGCACTGGCGAGATCGTCGAGCGCCGCGCTCTGCTCGCTGTTGGGTTCGATCGCGGTGCGGAATCGGTCGACCGGGAAGCCCGCGATGTCACGGCTGTCGCTCCCGCACATGCTGGCCAGGCTTGCCGTCTGCTGCCCTTGGGACGCGCGGGCGCGCGGCGCCGATCCGGCATGGCTCGGCAGATAGCCGGCGTAGCTGTTCAGGGCATCATAATCGTACGGACCGAACAGGCCGGCATAGATGTCGCCATAGCCATAGTCCCAGAAGTAGGGATCATAGCCGTAACCCCACCAGGCGTAATCATAGAGATCGTAATCGGCATAGGGCCAGAACACCGGTCCGACCCAGCCAAAGCCGCCGTGGGCGTGGCGCCACCACAGGCCGCCATGGTGATGACTCAACGCAGCGCCCGCGATCCCGGCTGTGATGGCGGCACGCGCCATCGGATTGCGCAAGCCGCCTGGCGTATGCAACGCGCCCCTGACTTGACGCGAGGAAAACGCATGGCCCACGGCACTCGCGTTGCGCTGCATCGTGCGGTTCGAGACGGCGTGGCCATTCGCAGCGAAACCGTGCGGAGCATTATGTGCAATGCCATGCCCGCCGGCGTGGATATTACCGCCCGAGAAGGTTCGACCCGACGGATGACCATGGAAGCCGTGCGCTACGCCGGGCCCGGCACGGAAAGCATGAACGCCGCCTCCGCGGAAGCCGCCACCCGGATGAAAGCCGCCGGCCCGCATCCCACCACCCGGGTGAAAGCCGCCGCCCATGGCGTGAAAGCCGCCGCCGCCCGCGTGGAACCCACCTCCGCCATGGAAGCCGCCGCCCCCACCATGAAAACCACCACCTCCGCCGCCGAAACGACCCGCCGCGGCCGCGCCCGTAACC
>NZ_JAFAVV010000106.1 GCF_019242285.1 Bradyrhizobium sp. | reverse complement strand
GAGATGCGTTGCGACCTCGGCAAGGCGCCGGATGTTCTCGCTGCGGTCCTCGGCTGAGAAGCCGAGATCGCGGTTCAAGCCGGCGCGCAACGTGTCGCCGTCGAGCAGGATCGGCGAGCCGCCGCGCGAGAACAGCCGCCGTTCCAGGGCCCGCGCCAGGGTCGACTTGCCGGCGCCCGGCAGGCCCGTCAGCCACACCACCGCGCCGTTGTGACGATAGCGCGCCGAGCGCTCGTCGGCGCGCAGCGCCGATTCCACCGGCACGATGTCGACGGGCGCCGCGCGCTGCCCGGCCTCGACGGACAGCACGAGGCCGCCGCCGGCGATGCGGCCGTTGACCTCGATCACGAGGCGGCCGGTGCGCGGGTTGTCGGCATGGGCGTCAGCCGCAATCGGCTGCGCCAGCGAGATGTCGATCTCGCCGACATGGTTTTTCGCGATCGCGCTGTTCTCGGTCGAGGACAGCGCGCCGGGATCGACCGCCTTCTCGATTCCCGCGACGGTGGCGCGGGCCTCGCGGGTGCCGAGCCGCACCAGGATCGCGTCGCCCTTCGACAACGGCTTGTCGTGCAGCCAGAAAATGCGCGCGCGCAGCCGCCGCGTGTCGCGCGGCACAGATCCGGCATGCGCGATGACGTCGCCGCGCTCGATGAACAGCTCGCGGTCGAGCGTGATGCCGACGGAGCGGCCGGCGCCCTGCTGGCCCGCGACCGACGCCGCCGGCCAGCCCTCGACGGTCTTGATCTTCGCGATCTTGCCGGCCGGCATGATCACGATCTCGTCGCCGGCGGCCAGGTGGCCCGACTCGATGCGGCCCGCGACGATGCGGCGGTCGTCGAACTTGTAGATGGCCTGCACTGGCAGCCGCAGCGGCAGCGCCGACAACGGCCGCGCCGGCTCGAGCGCATCGAGCGCCTCGACGACGGTGGGGCCCTCGTACCAGCCGATGCGCGGCGTGCAGGCCGCGACGCCGTCGCCCTCGCGCGCGGAGATCGGGATCACGGCCGTCGGCGTCACGCCGAGGCCGGTGAGATGCGCCGAAATCTCGGCGCGGATCTCGTCGAAGCGCGCGGCGGAGAAGTCGACGCGGTCCATCTTGTTGACGACCACCGCGACCTGGCGGATGCCGAGCAGATGCAGGAGATAGCCATGGCGCCGCGTCTGGTCGCGCACGCCTTCCAGCGCGTCGATGATCAGCACGGCAGCGTCGGCCTGCGAGGCGCCGGTGATCATGTTGCGCAGGAACTCGGCATGTCCGGGCGCGTCGATCAGCACGATGTCGCGCGAATTGGTGCGGAAGCGGATCTGCGTGGTGTCGATGGTGATGCCCTGGTCGCGCTCGGTCTGCAGCGCATCGAGCAGGAACGACCATTCGAACGGCATGCCGCGCCGCGCGCTGACGGCCTTGAGCATCTCCAGCTTGCCGTCAGGCAGGCTGCCGGTCTCGTGGAGCAGGCGGCCGACCAGCGTCGACTTGCCGTGGTCGACATGGCCGACGATGACGATGCGCACTTGCGCCCGGGTGGTGCCGTTCGGCACGGCCGACAGGCCGGCGGGGGCGATCATGTTCATGATGATGCTTTCAACTGTCACAGATAGCCCGCGACCCGCAGCCGCTCGAATGCGTCTTCAGTCTCATGGTCGAGCGCGCGCCCCGCCCGCTCCGGCACCTTTGTCTGTTCGAGCTCGGCCAGGATCTCCTCGATCGAGCCGGCTTCGGAAGCGACGGGGAAAGTGATGTCGGCATCGCCGAGCGAGCGGTAGCGCTTGCCTTGCTTTGACAGATAGAGCGGGATGATCGGGATGTTCTCCCGCCGCGTGTAGGCCCAGATGTCGGCTTCGGTCCAGTGCAGGATCGGATGGATGCGCAGATGCGCGCCCGTCGGCGGCTGGGCGTTGAAGTGATCCCAGAACTCGGGCGGCTGGTCGCGCACGTCCCAGCCGCCTTCGAGCCCGCGCGGCGAGAACACGCGCTCCTTGGCGCGCGTCGCCTCCTCGTCGCGGCGGATGCCGGCGATCAGGCCGTCGAAACCGTATTTGGCGAGCGCCATCTTCAGCCCCTCGGTCTTGCGCGCCGCCGAGCGCGCGGCCGGCGGCAGGGTCGGATCGACCGCATCGATCGGCGGGCAGGGCTCGACGCGCAGGTCGAGCTCCCATTCCTTGCTGAAGTGGTCGCGGAACGCGTACATCTCCGGAAACTTCTTGCCGGTGTCGACATGCAGCGCCGGAAACGGCACGCGCCCGAAGAAGGCTTTGCGCGCGAGCCAGACCATCACGTTGGAGTCCTTGCCGAGCGACCACAAGAGCGCGAGCTTCTTCAAGCGCGCGAAGGCCTCGCGCAGGATGTAGATGCTCTGCGCCTCCAGCGCGTCGAGATGGTCCATGCCCGGCGCCTCTGCCGGAATTTGCGGCAGGGACGACACCAGTTTGGGCGGCGCGTGGGGAAGCCGGTCGTGGGCGGAATTGTTGTCGAGAAGATGCATGTCGCGGCCCCGGGACCTTGGAGACGAATTTTCCACGGCCGCGCTGCAACAGAGAAGAAATAATTTTCTCTTTGGGCGGCTTGCAAGACACTTAGAGAGAAAATAATTTCGGTCAAGCCCCGATGATGGGAAGGCCAGTATCGAATGCGGTTTCTATCTGATTTTCCAGATTCGACGTTCCGCCGCCCGAACCATCGTCCCGTTTTAACGCGTCTGCTGGAAGCTGCCGAATGACCTCCCCGCTCGAACAGAAGAAACTCCGCATCACCGGTCCGTCGGTCGTGACCGCCAATCGCACCTGGGATGGCGCGGTGATCTACCGCACGGCGAGGGCCGGCTGGTCGGACGAGCTCGCCGATGCCGCCGTCGTGCGCACCTCAGACGATGCCCGCGCGCTGCTCGCCGAATCCGCCGCTGACGATCTCGGCGCCATCGGTGCCTATGTCGCGCCGGTCGAGATCAGGGATGACGGCCGGATCGAGCCGGGCAATCTGCGCGAGCAGATCCGCCGCTCCGGCGTCACCATCGGCCTGCCGGTGCAAGCATAAGGTTTTCTCACGCATGTACGCCTATGACGAGATCGACCGCACGCTGATCAACGAGCGTGTCTCGGAGTTTCGCGACCAGGTGAAGCGCCGCCTCTCCGGCGAGCTCACCGAGGACGAGTTCAAGATGCTGCGGCTGCAGAACGGCGTCTATCTGCAGCTTCACGCCTACATGTTCCGGGTCGCCATCCCCTACGGCACGCTGTCGTCGGCGCAG
>NZ_JAFAVV010000727.1 GCF_019242285.1 Bradyrhizobium sp. | reverse complement strand
TGCTGGATGAATTGCAATTTCCGGCCTCGCACAATTTCAACGCGCTGCTGTTCGATGAATGCCCGCAGATCGCCGCGCGCATCACCGCGCGCGGCGACGAGTTCGTAGCCCATGGCCGCACCAACGCGGAGCGGCAGGACGTCTATCCCGAAGCGGACGAGGCCCGGCTGATCGCCGAGACCACCGAAATGTTCAAGCGGCACGCCGGCGTCCAGCCCGCGGGCTGGATGGGGCCCTATTTCGCGCATTCGCCGGTCACCGTCGACCTGCTCAAGGAAGCCGGCTACCGCTACATTCTCGACTGGCCGGCCGACGACCAGCCGTTCTGGATGAGGACGAGGTCGGGGCCGCTGTTGTCGGTGCCCTACTCCATCGAGCTCAACGACTCGCCGACGCTGGTGTTCCGCCAGGAGGCCGCCGCGAGCTTCGAGCGGATGATGATCGACCAGTTCGACGAGCTGCTGCTGCAATCGCGCAAATGGCCGCTGGTGTTCACCATCGTGCTGCATCCGTTCATCATCGGACAGCCGTTCCGCCTGCGCGCGTTGCGGCGGGCGCTCAACCATGTCGCCATGATGCGCGACGAGTTGTGGGTCACCACGCCTGGCGCGGTGGCAACGCACTTTGCCGGCCTGGTACCCGCGCCGGTGGCATGAGGAGCGATTCGATGAAACCTATCGCTTCCAAGCTCACCGACCCTCATCCTGAGGAGCAAGCCTTCGCCCTCAGGGCGACGGCTTGCGTCTCGAAGGATGGCCGCTTGCACGGCCGTTGCCCGGGGCCATCCTTCGAGACGCATCGCCTGCGCGATGCTCCTCAGGATGAGGGTCGGAGGACGCTGATATAATTCGAAGTTTGAAATTGCTCGTCCAGCTAGCCGCTTTCCACATACATTCCGTGCCAGTCGCAATGCAGGCAGCGAAAGAGATACGCCGTCGGTCCGTCCCCGTCGTTCTTCAGCTTGTTGACCCGGTCGGTGGGGCGCAGCGGCCCATCATAGGGTCGGTCGCCCACCCATTCGCGCATGGCGATCTGAGCCTGACGCGGAAGATCGGGAAATTCGTCGACCCCGGCGGCACCGATGAACGCGGCAGCCTCGCCATGATGGTCCAGCCAGCGCTCCTGCTGCAGGCAATAGAACGACGGCGTCCTGAACTCGAGATCGGCCAGCGCTGCCGCCGACATCCGGCTGCGAGCCTCCGGCGAAAGGAAATCCGGAGCGACGAAAGAGGCGTTCCATTTTTCCGCCGCGGTCCCATCCGCGATGCACCACGGGCAGATTTCGTCACCATTCGCGAAATGGTACTCCTCGGTCTGGTCCCGGTACGGCCCGACATAGGCGTAGTCGCGCCGACGCTCGCAGCAACTACAACGGAAGTCGTCGCGACGCTCGATGCTCCCGGTTGCCAGGGGATCGGGGTGATACCGAAATTGCGGCAGAGGCTCTGTCATCGCGATCTTTCCCGCATCAGGGCTGGCGGAGCCGCTGAGGCTATTTCGGCCGAAACGGTTGCGTCAACCGCGGCTCTGCTGTCGCTGCGGCGCACGGCTTGCATATCGACTCCGTCCCGATTGCGGGATTGAATATCCATCACCATTGCAGGGACGGGGTACATTGATGGCGGACGTTTCGGTTTTGAGCACGCCAGGCGTGCATCTGGCGGATAAGTCGCACAAGGCGATCTGGGCGGCGTCGATCGGCAATCTGCTCGAATGGTACGATTTCGGCGTCTACGCCTATCTCGCCTCGCTGATCGCGGCCAAGTTCTTTCCGAGCAGCGATCCGACGGCATCCCTGCTCGCGTCCTTCGCAGCCTATGGGGTGGGTTTCCTGGCGCGGCCGCTGGGCGGCATCGTGATCGGCCGGCTCTGCGACACCAGGGGCCGCAAGACGGCGTTGGTGCTGACCATCTTCCTGATGGCGTTCGGCACGGTCGGGCTCGGCCTGCTGCCGTCCTACGAGACCATCGGCGTCTGGGCGCCGGTGCTGCTCGTCGCCTTGCGGCTCGTGCAGGGCCTCGCCGCCGGCGGTGAATGGGGCACCTCGACCGCCTTCATGGTCGAATGGGCGCCGCCGGGACGCCGCGGCTTTTTCGGCAGCTTCCAGCAGGTCTCGACGGCCGGCGGCTCGCTGCTCGGCTCGGCGATAGCGGCCATCCTGACCTCGTCGCTGAGCTCGGCTGCGATGCTCGACTGGGGCTGGCGCGTGCCGTTTCTCCTGGGCGCGCTGCTGCTCGTCGTCGGCGCCTATCTGCGCCGGAACGTGGAGGAAACTCCCTCCTACGAGGCCAGCCGTCAGGCACCCGCCGGCGAGCCGGCCGGCTCGGGCTTCCCGCTCGGTGCGCTGGCCTTCGGCTTCACCATCTTCTGGACCATCGCCTATTACACGCTGCTCGTCTGGATGCCGAGCTTCACCCAGCGGTTCGCGGGGCTGTCGCCGGCCGAATCCCTCTGGTCGAACACGATCGGCCTGATCGCGATGATCATCGCAGTTCCGATCTGGGGCGCGTTGTCGGACAGGATTGGCCGCCGGCCGCTATTGACGGCGAGCGCCGTCGCCATCGGCGTCCTGGCCTGGCCGCTGTTCTCGCTGATGACCAAAGGCGGTGGGCTTGCGCTGGTGGTGCCGCTCCAGATCGTGCTCGGCATTCTGCTGGCGCTGTATTCGGGTGCCGGACCGGCGGCGATCTCGGAGATCTTCCCGACCCATCTGCGCTCGACCTGGATGTCGTCCGGCTACGCGCTGGCGGTCGCCATCTTCGGCGGGTTTGCGCCGTTCATCGCCACCTGGCTGATCCAGGTCACCGGCTCGCCCGTGTCGCCGACCTATCTCTATCTGTTGCCTTCCGCGATCGTCTCGCTCCTGGTGATCTGGAAATTGAAGGAAACCAGCACCGCAGCGCTGCGCTGAATCGCGAAACCCGGAGAAACGGAGAGATCATGAGCGAGATCGAAAAGCGCGAGCCTTTTGAGAAGCGCGAGCCTTGGCAGTGGCCCGAGGAACACTGGCGCGGCCTCGTCAACCATGTCCGCGCTGGCCGCAGCTTGCGGCCGAAGACCTGGAAGGACGGCAAGCGCTGTGCGTTCGCGCTGTCCTTCGATTCCGACCATGAGACCAACGAGCTGCGCGACGGCGGCAAGTCGATCGGGCGGATGGCGTGGGGACAGTATGGCAATCGCGTCGGCGTGCCGAGCATCCTCAAGCTGCTCGCCAAACACGCGGTGCCGGCCACTTTCTATGTTCCCGGCGTCGCCGCGCTGCTGCATCCCGATGAGCAGCGCCGCGTCGTGGCCGAAGGGCACGAGGTCGGCATCCATTCCTGGATCCACGAGTTGAACTCGGTCCTGCCCTACGAAGCCGAGAAGGACCTTATGCAGCGCGCCGCCGATACGCTGGAGAAGATCACCGGCGTTCGGCCGGTCGGCGCACGGACCGCTTCCTGGGACTTCTCGCCCGACACACTGCGGATCACGCAGGAGATGGGCCTGCTCTACGACTCATCGCTGATGGCGGATGTCGACTGTTACGAGCTCGTCCTGGACGGCAAGCCCACCGGCGTGGTCGAGCTGCCCGTGGAATGGATCCGCGACGATGCGCCCTATTTCATGATGCTGCGCTTCCAGAACCTGCGGCCCTACACGCCGCCATCGGATGTCTTCGACATCTTCCGGCGCGAGTTCGAGGCCGCCTACGAGGAGGGCGGCCTGTTCCAGCTCACCTGCCATCCCCACATCATCGGCTACCGCTCGCGGCTGTGGATCATCGACGAGCTGATCCGCCTCGCGAAGGCGAAGGGCGACGTCTGGTTCGCGACCCACGCCGACGTGGCGCGGTTTGCCCGCGACCATGCCGCGGACTGAGAGGACAGGATGAAGACCGCTCTCGTCACCGGGGCTGCGCGCGGCATCGGCCGCGCCTGCGCGCTGGCGCTGGCCGATGCCGGCTTCGACATCGCGCTGGTCGACCTGCTCGAAACGGAGATGGCTGCAACCGCCCGCGACATCGCCGCGCGTGGCGTCCGTACGCTGACGTTCCAGGCCGACGTCAGCGACTTTGCCCGCGCACGGGCGATCGTGGAGCAGACCACCACGGCGTGGGGCCGGCTCGACGCGCTCCTCAACAATGCCGGGGCGCCGAGCCCGAAGCCGATTCTCGAGATCAGCGAGGCCGAGTTCGACCGCGCGATCGCCGTGAACCTCAAGAGCTGCTTCAACTACATGCACGCGGCAGCGCCGATCATGACCGCGCAGGACACCGGCGGGCGCATCATCTCGATCTCGTCGCTGAACGCGCTGTCAGGCGGAGTCACGAGTGCCGTCTCCAAGCACGCCTATGCCGCGGCGAAGGCCGGCATTCTCGGCCTCACCCGCTCGCTCGCCAAGGAGCTCGGCCCCAAGGTCGCGGTCAATGCGATCTGCCCGGGCGTGATCGCCACGGACCTCTTGCGCGACCTGCTCGGCCACCGCGAGGCCGAACTGACCGCCGGCATCGCGCTGGGCCGTGTCGGCACGCCCGAGGACGTCGCCTCGATCGTGCGCTACCTCGCCGCCGACGCCCACATGTTCATCACCGGCCAGCACATCGTGGTGGACGGCTTTCATTGGAGCTGCTGAGGCAGGAGCCGATCACTTCTTCTGCAACTGCTCCTGATGCGCCTTTGCAAGCTCCGCCATGCTGTGGAAAGTGAAATCGACATGCGGCATCTCGCCCGGATTCGCGGTGGCGCCGAACCCTTCCTGGCCGTGCCGCCGGAAGATCCAGCACGATTTCAGCCCGCACGCATTGGCCGGACCGTGGTCGTGGAACAGGCTCTCGGCCGTGTGCAGGATTTTTTCCTTTTTGACTCCGAGGCTTTGAATCTTCTCCAGCATGTATTCGAAATTGCGCGCGGCCGGCTTGTACGAGCCGATGTCCTCCGCGGTGTAGATCGCGTCGAACTCCACCTGGAGCCGGCGGTTGCTGGCCTGGAACGATTCGTTGTCCACGTTGGACAGGATGACGAGCTTGTAGTGCTTCTTCAGGTATTGCAGCGCCGCCGGCGAATCCGCGAACGCCGGCCAGTTCTCGATCGACCTTCCGTATTCGGCGCATTCCTCGTGGCTCGCGTGAACGCCCCACTCCTCGGCGAGGCGCTTGTAGACGATCGGCAGCAGCTTGCGATAGCGCCTGGCCGGGGTGTAGAGCTGCTGGCTCGCCTCGTGACGCGCATGGGCCTCGAGGATCTGGTCGCGGCTGAGCGGCCGCTGCACGCGATTTGTGAGCCCCTTCAACGCCTCGACCATCCCGCTCTCCCAATCGATCAGGGTGCCGTAGCAGTCGAAGGTGAGCGCGTCGAAATCGGTCAGCAACATGTCGGTCCATCCTCGTGTCATTGGCTTGCGAGCAATCCCGCAGGCCAGTGGAGGTATAACCCAATCACGGAAATGATGCTGGATTTTGTCCGGCCCGGGCGTCGCGTGCATTCCCCCTCCTCGACCGGACTCGTAGGATGGGTAGAGCGTGCGCTCTACCCATCCTACGCACTACGACACCGGCGGCAACCCGAACGCCTCGAACAGTTCCGGCCCGGCCGGCGGCAGGAACATCGTGATGGTGGAGACCATGTCGTCGTCGCATTCGAGAACTTGAAGCGCGTGCGCGGTGAAGCGGCCGTCGGCGCCGCGCTCGTAGATCGCGAACGCCGGCTGGCCATTGGCCATCGTCGGCGTCAGCCGCAGGTCGCCGCGATGCTGCCAGGCCAGCGCGATGAAGGCGCCGACATCGGCGCAGCCGGCATACCACATCGGCCACGGCGGCATGGTGAAGTGCGCATCCTCCTTCAGCAGCGCAACGAAGCCGTCGATGTCACGGCTTTCCCAGGCCTTCAGGTAGCGATCGAGCAGCTTCTGCTGCCGAGCACTTGGTCGCGGCGCAGCCGGCGGCCGGCCCTCGGGATAGCGTTTCGCCAGCGTCTCGCGCGAGCGCTGCAGCGCGCTGTTGATCGAGGCCGTCGAACCGCCGAGCAGCGTGGCGGCCTCGTTCGCCGCCCAGCCGAGCACGTCGCACAGCAACAGCGCGGCGCGCTGGCGCGCCGGCAGTTGCTGGATCGCGGCGACGAACGCGAGTTGCACCGCCTCGCGCGCGCTGTAGCGCGCCTCCGGGTTCGGCGCCTCGTCGGCGATGGCCTCGATTTCGGAATCGGGATAGGGCTCGAGCCATGCCACCTCGGTAGACGGGGGACCATCCGGCATCCGCACGCGCGTCGCAGCCGGCCCGGTATCGTCCGGCAACATGCGCCGGACGAGTTTGCGGCTCTCGATCGCGTCGAGGCAGACATTGGTGGCAATGCGATAGAGCCAGCCGCGAAACGTGCCGCGCCCCTCGAAGCCGTCGAACGCACGCCAAGCACGCAGGTAGGTGTCCTGCACCAGGTCCTCGGCCTCGTGCAGCGAGCCCAGCATGCGATAGCAGTGCAGCTTCAACTCGCGGCGGAACGGCTCGGCGAGCGTTTCGAACGACGGGCTCGGGCGCACCGAGTTTTGCGCCGGACGCGGTGGATCGTCCGTTGTCATGGCAGGCGACATTACACCCTCCGTTGCACCGCTTTCAATTCCGCGCGCTCAGAGCGATACGGCTTCGAGGCCGGTGCCGGCGACCATGAACACCTTGCCCCTGGACTCCTCCGGCTTGGCGATCACTTCCAGCACGCCCGCCGCAACGACGGCCGAGGTCGGCGGCGCCTTCATGCCCTTGACGAAGTCGGCCTCGGAGATGCCGAGATAGCGCGCATAGCCCTCGACCGCGTGCCGGCCGATCTCGGAGTCCGGCTGGATCAGCGGCGCCAGCGCCGCAAAGCTGAGATCGAGCCCGAGTCGGTCGGACTCTTTCTGGCTGTAGTTGGCGATGAACATCTGCGTGCGCTTCGAACCGGCATAGCCGCCGGAGATCGGCGAGCCTGCGCGTGCCGCGCCGCTCGAGACGACGACGACGGAGGAGCCCGCACGCAACGGCGCCGCCAGCGCCGCCTTGCAGAAGTTGAAGGCCATCTTGACGTCGGCCTCCCAATTCACCGAAAACTCCTGCCAGCTCTGCTGATGCAATGGCGCGGCAGGCGGCATCGCGCCGCCCGAGATCACCAGGACATCCGGCTGCAGCGCGCCGAACACCTTCGCGGGCGAGGATTCGTCGCTGGCATCGAGCGCGAGAACCTCGGTGCCCGGGACCTGCTCCTCCAATTGCCGGAGCCGCGCCTCTTGCCGCGCCACCGCCAGCACGCGCGCACCAGCATGGCGCGCCATTTCGACCACCTGCCGCCCCGTGCCCCGGCTGCCGCCGATCACGACTACGTTCCTGTCCTGCAATGCGAGCATGCCGTCCTCCTGTCGCGTGGCCGGCGACATGCCGGCCTCATGGAGTAGGACCGGCGGGAGAAACGAAACTCATCGGTGCTTCGGAAGTTTTTTGGGGCCTACGCTTGAACCTTTCCTGTCTCTCACACCCCCGTCTGGGTGATGAACTTGGTGTTGAGATAGGCCTCGATCGCCTCGCTGCCGCCTTCCGAGCCGTAGCCGGAATCCTTGATGCCGCCGAACGGCACCTCGGGCAGCGCGAGAGCAAAACTGTTGATCGACATCATGCCGGCTTCCACGGCGGCGCCGATCGCGGTCGCAGTCTTGGCGGATCTGGTGAAGGCATACGACGCGAGGCCGAACGGCAGGCGGTTGGCCTCCTCCGCGGCGTCGTCGAACTTCGCGAAGGGCGAGATCAGCGCAAGCGGGGCGAACGGCTCCTCGTTCATGGCGCGGGCCGATTTCGGCACGTCGGTGACCACCGTCGGCTCGAAGAAATAGCCCTTGTTGCCGACGCGATTGCCGCCGGTCGCGACCTTGGCGCCGTGGCCGACCGCATCCTGCACCATGCCCTCGATCGCCGCGATGCGGCGGTCGTTGGCAAGCGCGCCCATCCTCGAATCCGCATCGAGCCCGTTGCCGACCTTGACCGCCTTGGCGCCCTCGACGAACTGGGTGATGAACTTGTCGTAGACGCCCTCCTGCACCAGGAAGCGCGTCGGCGAGATGCAGACCTGGCCGGCGTTGCGGTATTTCGCCGCGACCATGATCTTGGCCGCCGACTCCACGTCGGCGTCGTCGAACACGATCACCGGCGCGTGGCCGCCGAGCTCCATGGTGACGCGTTTCATGTGCTGCCCGGCCATCGCAGCGAGATCCTTGCCGACCTTGGTCGAGCCGGTGAAGGAGATTTTGCGGATGATCGGATGCGGGATCAGGTATTCCGAAATCTCGGCCGGCACGCCATAGACGAGATTCATGACGCCGGCCGGCACGCCGGCATCGGCGAAGGCGCGGATCAATTCGGCGGGCGAGGCCGGCGTCTCTTCCGGCGCCTTGACGATGATCGAGCAGCCGGTGGTGAGCGCAGCCGAAAGCTTGCGCACCACCTGGTTGATCGGGAAATTCCACGGCGTGAAGGCCGCGACCGGACCGACCGGCTCCTTGATCGCCATCTGGTAGACACCGGGCGCGCGCGCCGGGATCAGCCGGCCATAGGCGCGACGGCCCTCCTCGGCGAACCATTCGATGACATCGGCGGCGGCCATGGTTTCCATCCTGGCCTCGGCCAGGACCTTGCCCTGCTCCATGGTCATCAGCGTCGCAATGCTGTCGGCGCGCTCGCGCAGCAATTGCGCGGCCTTGCGCATCACCTTGGAACGCTCATAGGCCGCGACGTTGCGCCAGAGCTTGAAGCCCTTGTCGGCCGCGGCGAGCGCCTCGTCGAGATCGGCCTTGTCGGCATGCGCCACGGTGCCGATCGCCTCCTCGGTCGCCGGGTTGAGCACCGGTATGGTGCGGCCGGAGCCGGCGGGTCGCCACTTGCCGTCGATGTAGAGCTGCACGTTGGGGTAAGTCATTCTTCTGTCTCCGATCTCGGACGTCCCGTCGCGCGGACAACAGCACGTTCAGCGGCCCGGTTTCAAGTGGGCCGAGAGCGGCGGCTGCTCGACGCGCCATGCGATTTACGCCGGTATCTCCGCTCCATGCCGCAAGCTCGGAGTAGCCACTCAGCGCAAGACCTCGTCGGGCTCCCGCGCACGCGCCGACGGTGGTTCCGTGCGACAGCCCAAGATTGAACTTGTCCTCCTTTCGAATTGAGCGCACGCTGCATTCCAACCAAATCAAAAATTCATGGAGGGAATGACATGCCGGAGGACATGGTTGCAGAACCGCGTGCCGCTAATGCGAACGGCGGCGCACCGCAGCAGGTCGATGTCGCGGTGGTGGGTGCCGGGTTCGCCGGACTTTATCTTCTGCATCGCCTGCGCAAGGCGGGGCTGTCGGCGGTGGCGCTGGACTCCGCCGGTGACGTCGGCGGCACTTGGTACTGGAACCGGTATCCGGGCGCGCGCTGCGACATCCAGACCATCGACTACAGCTACACGTTCGATCCGGAATTGGAGAACGCGTGGCAATGGTCGGAGAAATACGCGACCCAGCCCGAGATCCTGCGCTATTTCGGTTTCGTCGCCGACCGTTATGACCTCCGGCGCGACATCCGCTTCGACACCAGGGTCACCGCGGCGACATGGGACGAGAATTCAGACCGCTGGCTGCTGACGACCGACAATGGCGCGCCGGTGTCCTGCCGCTATTACATCATGGCGACCGGGTGCCTCTCCACGCCGAAGCCGCCCGAGATCGCGGGCGTCGAGGATTTCAAGGGCGAGATCTATTTCACCGGCCGCTGGCCGCATGAGGGCGTCGATCTCAATGGCAAGCGCGTCGCGGTGATCGGCACCGGTTCGTCCGGCATCCAGTCGATCCCGCTGATCGCCGAGCAGGCGTCCGAGCTCACGGTGTTCCAGCGTACGCCGAACTTTGCGCTGCCAGCGCAAAACGGCCCGCGACCGGCGGACAAGGTGGCGCAGTTCGATCAGGACCGCGCCGCGTTCCGCGAGCAGGCGCGCTGGTCGCTCGCCGGCGTGCCGATGCCGCTGACCACCGAATTGGCCTGGCAGCTCTCCGACACCGAGCGGCGCGCGCGCTTCGAAAACGCGTGGGCCGCCGGGGATCTCGTCCACGTGTTGACACAGTTGTGGGCGGACCAGGGCAACGATCCCGACGCCAACGCAATCGTCGCCGACTTGATCCGCGAGAAGATCCGCGACGTGGTCAAGGATCCCGAAACCGCGGAGGCGCTGACGCCGCGCGACCATCCGTTCGGCTCGAAGCGCCCCTGCCTCGATACGAACTATTACGCCACCTACAACCGACCCAATGTGACGCTGGTAAACCTGCGCAAGGAGCCGATCCAGTCCATCACCGAAACCGGGATCAAGACCGACAAGCGCAATGTCGGCGTCGACGTCATCGTGTTCGCGACCGGCTTCGACGCCATGACCGGCGCGATCACCTCGGTGCACCCGATCACCGGCCGCGGCGGCAAGTTGATCAACGAGGTCTGGGCACACGGCCCGCAGACCTATCTCGGGCTCACGGTGGCCGGCTTCCCGAACCTGTTCATGATCACCGGGCCCGGCAGCCCGTCGGTGCTGTCGAACATGGCGGTGTCGATCGAGCAGCATGTCGACTGGGT
>NZ_JAFAVV010000952.1 GCF_019242285.1 Bradyrhizobium sp. | reverse complement strand
CCGGCACGGCAATCGCCGCAGGCAAGGGACTGTCGGCCGGGATGTTGAAGGGCGCGCCGTCCGGCATCACCCCGGCGGCTCGCCGCAACGCGAACTTGCTCTGCTGGGTCAGATCACGATCGATCTCGAGCTCGGAGAAGCCCCATGGATACGGCGTCGAGGTTCGCACCCGCGATTCGAGCAGGTGCTCGTGATAGCGATCGTTCTGCTGCAGGTGATGGGGCCTGAGGAAGAGACCTTCCGACCACGCCACCTTGGTGTACCAGGACATCATCGGATCTTTCGAAAATTGCCGGACATCTTCATTCGCCGCCGTAACATCGCGCAAAGTAATTCATGAACGCGTCGAGCATCCCGTTGTCATGACGCCCGGCCTGCGCCTGCCAGCGCGCGACATAGACGTCCCACAGCCGCGCCTTGCGCGAGCCCACCATGCCTGCGAGGCCGCGATCGGATTGCGAGGCGGCTTCGATCGCCGCGGGGTCGACGTCCTTCATCAACCGCGCGACTGCCTGCTGCATCGCCGTGTAGGTCCTGATCTGGTGCCGCTTCAGATCGTCGAAACCCTGCGCGAACGCCTTCTCGGCGTCGAGATAGCTCTGCCCCTTGGCGCCGAACATGATGCGAAGCGCGTCCTCCGCGGTCGGCGCAAACTTGAGCGGATTGTTGTCGGTCGCCTGCACCGTGGTCTGGCTCGGGCTGCGCGCCAGTTGCTTGGCCTGCTGGCGAGCCTCCAGCAGTTGCTTCATGTTGTCGGTGGCAAGCCGGAGCAGCCGGCCGAATTGCTCGGCGAGCTCGCCGGTGTCGCGGCCCGCGAAGGCATTCTCCGGCAGGCCGGCGCCGCGTGCGACTCGCCGGACGAAATCCGCGTCGGCGCCGTCCTCCGCGCCGGCAATGAGCGAGCTCGGCAGGCTGGCCGGCGGCTCGGGCTCCGCGGCCGCCGCGCGACGCGGCTGCGCGCCTTCAGCGCGCGGCCGACGCGGCATCGGCTGCGGGAGGATATTGGGTTGCGGCGCAGGCGGGGGCGGCGGACCTGCGGCCCACCCGTCCCGTTCGAGATCGAGAGCGGCGGGCCCGCTTCCAACGGACGGCAAGGAAGCAGACGGTCGCGCGACGGCGCTCACGATCGGGACCGGCACATCGGTCGCCCAATCGAGAAAATCCGGTCGGACGGCAGCAAGCTCCCGGGACGTCTTCAATTGCTGGGGATCGATCGGCGCCGCGGCAGGCGCCGCATCCCACAACGCCTCATCGGAAGGTGGCGCGTAGGCCGGTACGGCCTCGCCCGGTTCGGCGAGTTCCTCCTCGAGCGTCGTGGCAATGATGTACTGGCCGATGACGAAGCGATCGCCGTCGCGCAGCCGGTGCGGCGCCTTGAGGCGGCTCTCGGCGCCGTTCATGAACGTGCCGTTGGTCGAGACGTCATGAAGCCAGTAGGCGCCGTCGCGCCAGCGCACCTCGCAGTGCCGTCCGGAAATGAAACGGCTCGGGTCCGGCAGCGTCCAGTCGAGATAGGGATCTCGACCGATATCGAGGCCGCGCCTGCCCTTGATCGAGACGCTCAAGGGCCCGCCGTCCGGCAGGCTCACCTCATTCTCGATGTGCAGGGTCAGCGTCAGGGCGCGGCCTCCGCAAGCTCGATGCCCCGGGCAAGGCAGGATTGCAGCAGCTTAGGCCGCGCATCGGAGGCCGCGCGGCGGATGCTGATCAGCAGCGATATGCGTACCGCGCGCGAGGTCATGTAGGCGGGCACCGGAAACGGCGTCGATGCGAACGTGCCGCTGCTCCATCCGGCCGCAAGCGCCAACCACGTCAGCGGCTCCTTGCTGGCAGCCTTGGTGCCGGTATCGAGCGCGGCCCGCCGATTTTCGTCGGTCGGCTCCCGCACCCAGGCTTCCGCCGCCGCCAGGGCGGCTGCATCGTCCTGCAACTTGTCGCCGAGCAGCGTGCGCGCGCTCGCGCAGCCCCACCAGACCGCCTCGCGCCGCGGCAGCAGATAGGCACAGACCGCGACCGCGTCCTCGGGTTTTCCCTCGGCCGCAAGCTTTCTCAGGAACGGGACCGGCGACTCGTCCGTCGGCTCGGCGCCGATGTTCTGCAGCGCTTCCGGAAAACTGTCGAACAGCGCCCGAATGGTAGCAAAGCGAATCCGGCTCATGTCACGGGCTTGCAAATCGGTCCATATCCAATCGCCCCCTTGACCCACAGATTGCCGGAGATCGTGACAAGGGGGGCGTTGATCTCGACCATTGCCGGCGCCTGCATGGCGATTTCGTACGTATTCAGCTCGACCGAGGTGATCCCTTTTGCGATGACGATCTGAATTATCGAATCGCCCGACGTCGTCATCTGGCCTCCGGAATCGAGCATGACCAGCCGATTGCCCTTCACGAGCCTCAATTGGTCGTCGCCATTCTTCAGCGTGGTGCGGCGGTCCTGACTGATGGTCCACTTCTCGGAGTTCTCGACCGTCACCTCGTGATCCTTCTGCGCGTGCATGCGGATCAGCTCGTTGCCTTTCTTGTCCTCGAACATGAACTCGTTGTAGCCGTTGTGCCCCTTGGTCGAATCGGACCTCAGGCCGGACTGGCTCTTGTGGTCGGGCAGCTTGTAGGGATGCTTGTTGTCGCCGTTGTAGACGCATCCGGTCACGAGCGGACGATCGGGATCGCCTTCCAGGAACTCGACCACGACCTCCATGCCGAGCCGCGGAATGAACTGCTCGCCCCACTGCTTGCTGGCCCACGATTGCGACACGCGGATCGGGCAGGACTTCTTCGGCTCGCGATCCCAGTAGAACTGGACCCAGATGTGGCCGCGCTCGTCGGTCGAGATCTCCTCCTTGTCCTCACCCTTCTTGCCGACCACCTTGGCCGTCTGGATGCCGTGGATGCGCGGCCTGGGCGTCACCGGCAGCATGCGGAACGGGCGGTCGCTCTTCAGGAACTGATAGCTTCCGCTGTAGGCGGCTCCGTCGCTCGCCCCGAACGAGCCATAGGACTGGCTGCCGAAATGGTGACTGGCACGGACCACCAGATACTCGCCGTTTTCGGCGGAGGTCGGATGCCGGTTCAGCGTGACCAGGCCGCCGGCAAACAGCGACGGCGCCTCCCCCGAGGCGTTGCGCCTGCGGTCCAGCGCCTGCTCGGCTTCCAGCCGGAACTGCGCGAACTGCTCGCCTTTCTCCTGCTCGTCATAGTTGCCGGGATAGTCGTAGATCTCCCATAGCGCCCGCGCGTAGCGCTCGGATGTTTCCTTCTGCGCACGCAATTTCTTGGGCGGTTGCAGATAGTCGTAGTCGTTGAGCGCAAACGTGCCGGTGCAGAAGCGGCGGTCCGAAATCCAGGAATCGATCTGCTGCTCGACGCGGTTGTAGCCGCGGGCCTGGCTGTGAAAATTGAGCTGCGGCAGCTCGGGGATGGCGCTGTGCGAGGCACGCGAATCGGCCAGCACCATCGTGTGCCGCGCATCCTTGTGCTCGAAATAATAATAGATGCCCCATTGCTCCATCAACCGCGAGACGAAGGTAAAATCGCTCTCGCGGTACTGAACGCAGTACGGGATCGTGTCGTAATTGGCCGTGGTGCGGAACATGAAATCCGTCCCGCTGGAAAAGCCGAGATCGGAGAACACCTTCTCGATGATCTCCTTGACGTTCTTTTCGAGGAAGATCCGGCAATTGGCGCTGTGCTTGAGCAGCCAGAACCAGGGCCGCAGCACGAGGTTATAGCGCGAATAGGGCTTTTGGCCGCCGACCTCGCTGCCGACCCATTGGGCGTTGGTGAGAATGCCGGTGAAGAAGCGTTCCTTCTGCCCGTAGGTCTTGAGCTTGATCGAGCACGCCTGACCGAGCGCGTTGTCGAAGTTGATGTTTTCCTCTTCGCTCAACGCCTCGATGTCGAACTCGAAAGGTTCGCCCAATCCTTCGGTGCCCGCAAAACTCTTGAGCACCAGGACATTTTCGCCGAACGGCGTCTTGAGCGCCGCCGCACGGCTGGCTTGATCGAGCTGTCCCATACGAATGCCTCTGAAACCTGACGATGCTGAAATGCAAATTCGGCCGCAGCTCGTAGTCTGATGACGCGCGTTGCGGTTCAAAATACGAAACGGAAATCTGCAGTGCAGATTATCGGCGGCGCGGCGGGTAAAGCCCGGCTCGACGCGACAATGAAACGGCCTCTGGCGACAAAGTCGACCGGGAGACGCCACGGTTGCGCCATCAATTAGTTCGCCTTTCGAGACAGCGGATTTACGCCGCAGAGTTGCGCCCTCGGGGCGACGAGACCTGCATCGAGCAGCACGAGCATCGAAAGCGCCGCCGCTCGGGATGCGAAACCCGGATCGAAGCGACAATGAAACGGCTTCCGACGACAAAGTCGTCGGAAGCCGTCGCGCGACGTTGACTGGATCGCTTCATCCGGAATATCGCGGTAGGCATTGCGGAGTTTCAGATGTTCATTTGCTGCCTGCTCGCGGTCCCGCTCAGGTCTGACTTATTCTGGACGAACGGATGCACGCGCCAGGCTTACGGTCGTTGTGGCCACAACAGTCGGTCGTCGCATGCGAGGACCCGCGGTGACTGAAGCAGTCTTTCCTGTTGCTCTCGAAGCCGATGATACGATGCCGACGGCGGCGCCCGTGAGTGCAATCGAGGCAGCAGCGACGGACGTTGCCGCCGTCGCAGCGGCCGACACGCGAGCCGGGACGGCACCACAACCCGGCGCGATCGATCATGCGATTGCCGCGCTGTGCACTCCGCTGTCGCAGGCCGATCCGTGCGGCCCCGATCTCGATCTAGCCGGCGATCGGGACTACCTGAACTTCTTCGCCCAGACGGAAGGAGAGCTCCCGAATTCGTTCTTCTCCAGCGAGGACGGCAGGCCGTTCGATCGAGCAAGCGTCGACCTGCCCGGCCACGTGACCGCGATCGTCCCGCTCTGGGAGCGCTCCCGCGACCTGCGCCTGCTCATCATGCGGGCGCGGCTCCTGATCCTGAATCGGGATCTCGGCGGCTTCGCGGTGTCGGTCGCGGCGATCGCCCGATGGCTCGACGGATTCTGGGATGTCGTTCATCCCCGTCCCGACGACGGCGGCGCGGCTCGCATCGCGGCGCTGGAGTCGCTCGACCTCCCGACCGTCTTCTTTCCGTTACAATACGCACCGCTGTGCGAGGGAGGCCGGGTCGGAATCATCACCTATCGGGCGTGGATGATCGCGTCCGGCGAGGTCAAGCCGCGGAGCGGAGAACCGACCCATCCGTCAGCCGCGATCGCGGAGGCGATCGCGGCCGCTCCGCTCGATGTCCTGGAGGCGACGCGCACTCACGTCGCGACGATCAAGATATCGCTCGGCCGCATCCGCGAGCTCTTTGCAAGAAAGGGCAGCTCGGTCGGGCTCGAGAACCTCGCGGTGCTCGTCGCCAAGATCCAGAAGCTCGTCGATCCGCGCGTTGCGCTCGAGGAGCAGGCGCAGGCCTCCGCGGAGAACGCAGACGAAGCGCGGACGGCCGCCCAGGCTGCGAGCGCGGCGGCGATGGCGGAGGGCGCTCCGACCTCGCTTGCAGAAGCCGAGCAGGCCCTGGCCGCGATCGCAGCCTATTACAGCGGCTCGGAACCCTCGAGCCCGACGCTGCCTTTGGTGCGTCAGGCACATCAGCTCATCGGCAAGTCCTTCTTCGAGGTCATGAGCGTGCTGGTTCCGAACCAGATGGAGAAGGCGGCCTTCCAGATCGGTTCGGACCAGTTCTTCGAACTGCCGGTCGGCAAGCTTTCCAAGCTGCCGGAGGCGCAGCCGGCCGATGATGGTGCCGATCATGCGGCGGCCCCTGCCCCATCTGCCGGCGGAGCTCGCTCGTGCCGCGTCGAGTCGCGCGCGCAGGCGCTCCTCCTGCTCGACCAGGTCCAGCGATTTTTTCGACATTCGGAGCCGTCCAGCCCCATACCGATGCTGTGCGACCGCGCACGCGCGCTCGCCGAGCGGGATTTCATGAGCGTGCTGCGGGAGGTGCTTCCGAAGTCGGCGCTGAAGACCGTCGGCGCCGACAGATGAGGCGTTGCATCCGACGACGCGGCTGCGCGCAGGCGGGGCCGGAGAAGTTTCGTTCGATCGGCAATCGTTCGGGTCGGCATTCCGGCCTGGGCCCACAGACGAGGTAGAGCACATGGCACGGGAAAGCGGTCAGAAATTCATCCGCAGGAATCGCCCTCCCCGGGTGCACATCACCTATGAAAATCCGGCCAATGCCGAGGAGAAGGTCGAAATCCCGTTCGTGATGGGTGTCATGGCCGATCTCTCCGGCAACACGCCGGGTGTCGAGAAGGCCGAAATCCCCGAGCGCAAGTTTCTCGACTGCGACATGGACAATCTCGACGCGCGAATGGCGGCGATCCAGCCGGGCGTCAGCTTCCGCGTGGACAACAAGCTCGTCGAGGACTCCAACGAGAAGATGGGCGTCCAGCTCCGCTTCGATAAGATGGCGGATTTCGAGCCCGCGGCGATTGCGCGACAGGTTCCGGCGGTCGCAAGGCTGCTCGAAGCAAGACAGCAACTGGCGAACCTGCAGCGCTACATGGACGGCAAGGTCCATGCCGAGGCGCATCTGCGCAAGCTGCTCGCCGACCCGCAGCTCATGCTGGCGCTGAAGAACCGCACCGTCGACCCGGCCGACGAAGGCGAGAAATAGTCCGCGAGATTGATCCTCCACGCATATTGGAAGGCGAGCCATGGCGACTGAAACAGTCCGATCCCTCGATCAACAGGTGCAGACCCAGACTCAGGATGCGGACGAGTTTGCGACGCTCTTGAAGCAGAGCTTCAAACCGCGCACGGAGCGCGCGGCGACCGAGCTGGACAATGCCGTCAAGACCCTGGTCGAGCAGGCGCTCGCCGACACCAGCCTGATCAAGGCCGACGTTCTCGACACGATCGAGGAGATGATCGCGCAGCTCGACAAGAAACTCTCGGCGCAGATGAACGAGATCCTGCACGCGCCGGAATTCCAGCAGATCGAGAGCGCCTGGCGCGGCCTGAAATATCTCGCGTTCCAGTCCGAGACCGACGCGATGCTCAAGATCCGCGTGATGAACGTCTCGAAGAACGAGCTCTACCGGCATCTGCGGCTGTATCCGAACGCGGCCTGGGACCAGAGCCCGTTGTTCAAGAAGGTCTACGAAGAGGAATTCGGCCAGCTCGGCGGCCAGCCCTATGGCTGCCTGATCGGCGACTACAGCTTCAGCCATCTGCCGACCGACGTGCAGCTATTGCGCGACCTCAGCAAGATCGCGGGCGCCGCGCATGCGCCATTCTTCGCCGCCGCGGATTCGACTTTGATGGGCATGGATTCGTGGAACGAGCTGATGAATCCCCGCGATCTCAGCAAGCTGTTCGACACGCCGGAATATGCGGCCTGGAAGTCGCTGCGGGATTCCGACGACGCGCGCTATGTCGGCCTCTGCATGCCGCGCGTGCTCGCCCGGCTGCCTTACGGCGCCAAGACCGAGCCGGTGGAGGAGTTCGCCTTCGAGGAGGACACCGACGGCCACAAGGGCGAGAAATACGCCTGGATGAACGCCTCCTATGCGATGGCCGCCAACATCAACCGTGCATTCAAGGAATACGGCTGGTGCGCGCGCATTCGCGGCGTGCAGTCGGGCGGCGAGGTCGAAGACCTGCCGACGCACACGTTTCCCACCGACGACGGCGGCGTCGACATGAAGTGCCCGACCGAGATCGCCATCAGCGACCGCCGCGAAGCGGAGCTGGCGAAATCCGGCCTGATCCCGCTGATCC